>JBBQRM010000173.1:0-6402 GCA_038214855.1 Rhodobacterales bacterium
ATCTTTTCTGCTAGGCGGATGCGATCCAGTCGCTCTTCCAATGTTTCATCGCTCATTCCACTGCCCGTCACTTATGAGGTAACTTTGCGCCGCTCTCCTTCCTCAGAACGTCGCCCGCCCCCCCGACAGGTCGAACGTGGCCCCCGTCGAGAACCCGCAATCCTCCGAGGCGAGCCAGGTGACGAGTGCCGCCAGCTCCTCCGGCGTGCCGAACCGGCCCATCGGGATCTTCGACAGCATGTAGTCGATATGCGCTTGGCTCATCTGGTCGAAGATCGCGGTGCGGATCGCCGCCGGCGTCACCGCGTTCACCAGGACGCCGGCCTCGGCCAGCTCCTTGCCCAGCGACTTCGTCAGCGCGATCACTCCGGCCTTGGAGGCCGAATAGGCCGAGGCGTTGGGGTTGCCGTCCTTGCCCGCGACCGAGGCGATGTTGACGATGCGACCGTAGCCCCGCTCGCGCATCCCCGGCACCACCGCCCGGCAGGTGAGGAACGTGCCGGTCAGGTTCACCTCCAGCACCTGCCGCCAGGCGGCAGGGTCGTAGTCCCAGACCGTCGCGTTCGGCCCGGTGATCCCGGCGCTGTTGACCAGGATGTCGATGCGCCCATGCGCCTCGAGCACCTTGCGCGTCGCTTCCTCCACCGAGCCCGCATCCGCCACGTCGACCTCGGCACCCTCGTGGGCGATCCCCTTCAGCCGCGCGCCGTCGCGGTCCCAGCAGACCACCGTGGCGCCGGAGGCGCGGGCCCGGTCCGCGACCGCCAGCCCCAGCCCCTGCGCGCCGCCGGTGATTACCGCCACCCGCCCCTCGAGATCGATCCTGTTCATGCCGCCACCTTTCGCTCTGCCCCGGACCGCGATCTTGCAACGGCGCGGCGGCGGATGCCAGCGCCGGGAGCGACTTGGGCGGCGAAGGACTCGGTTGACAGGCGCAGGGAAAAGGCGCAGGTATCGTGCGATATTCCGGTTCGTATACTGAGCCTGCCGCTCTCTCGATCTCGCGATTTCTTTTCCGGGCATCTGTGCCCGGCCCTTCGTCTACGCCCTATTGGTCGGGTGCGTCTCCTAACCTTCGGTTTCATCCAGTCGATGGAGTATCGGACCATGCATTCCGAATTGACAGCTAAGGTCGAGACGCTCGGCCGTCTGGCCAGCGACCGCGGCGTCGCCTGGCGGCAGGAGGCGCGCAGTCTGCCGAGCGGCGACGGCTTCGCGCTGGTCGGCCTGCTCGCCTGCCGCCTCGGCATCCCTTTGTCGCGCGCGCTCGACCCGCACGCGAGCGAAGCCGATCTGCGCGCGCTCGCCCTGCGCGATCCTTGGTGACCGCCGTGGCCCGGCCGGTCCGGTCTCGAAATCATGCATATGCGTCGTGCATGCCTTGTGCATGGGTTGTGTATCGCCCTGCCACGCCGAAATCGGACCGGCCGCCGCCTCAGGCCGCCGGCGCCTGCAGCACGCCGCGGGCGATCTGGTCGGCCTCGATCGACTCGAACAGCGCCCGGAAATTGCCCTCCCCGAACCCGTCGTCGCCCTTGCGCTGGATGAACTCGAAGAAGATCGGCCCCACCACCGTCTTCGAGAAAATCTGCAGCAAAATCCGCGTCTCGCCCCCGTCGATCACCCCCTCGCCGTCGATCAGGATGCCGTGCTCTCGCATCCGCTCGACCGGCTCGGTGTGCCCCGGCACCCGCGCGTGGCTGGCCGCGTAGTAGCTCCCGGGCGGCGCCGGCATGAACCGCAGCCTGTTTGAGGCGATCGCATCGGTCGAGGCGTAGATGTCCTCGGTCGCCACCGCGATATGCTGGATGCCTTCGCCGTTGTATTTCCTTAGATATTCCTCGATCTGGCTGTGGTCGTCGGCGCTCTCGTTGATCGGGATGCGGATGCGCCCGCAGGGCGAGGTCAGCGCCCGGCTGGTCAGCCCCGACACCTTGCCCTCGATGTCGAAGAACCGGATCTGGCGGAAGTTGAACACGTCCGCGTAGAACCGGAACCAGGTGTCCATGTTGCCGCGATGCACGTTGTGCGTCAGATGGTCGAGGTAGTAGAACCCGACGCCTGCGGGCTTCGGGTCCCGCGCGCCCAGCCACTGGTAATCCTGCTCCCAGGTGTCGCGCTCCCCCGCGCGCCCGACGAAATAGATCAGGCTCCCGCCGATCCCCAGGATCGCCGGCGCCTCCAGCGCCTTGCCCCCGCCCTCATGGGGCTGCGCCCCCGTCGCCACCGCATGGGCGAAGGCGTGCCCGGCATCCGCCACGCGCCAGCCCATCGACGGCGCGCAGGGCCCGTGCTCGGCCGCGAAGCGCATCCCGAAGCTGTCTGGCTCGGCGTTCAGCACATAGGTGATGTCGCCCTGCCGCCACAGCGAGATGTCCATCCGCCTGTGTTGCGCGACGCGGGCGTAGCCCATCCGCGTGAACACCTCCGCGAGCTTCGCAGGCTCGGGATGCGCGAATTCGACGAAGGCGAAGCCGTCGGTGCCGGCCGGGTTCTCGGCGCTGATCTCGGCGGGCGGGGCGTCGTGCGGGAAGGGTCCCATGGCGTGTCCTTTCCAGAGGCGGGGTCGCGTCCAGTCTAGCCCCGCTACCCCGCGCCGTGTGCGCAATTTCGTCCGCCCGCGCTTGACTTCGCGCGCGGAACGCGCACGATACGGCCCTCGCATGCCCAATCCGCGCAACACCCTCGACCGCTTCGACCACCGCCTGCTCGCGGCCCTACAGGCCGACGGTCAGGCCTCGTCGCAGGAGCTCGCGGCGCGTCTGCCGCTCAGCGCCAGCCAGATCGCCCGCCGCCGCCAGCGGCTGGAGGCGGAGGGCTACGTCACGGGTTACCGCGCGGTGCTCGCGCCCGAGCGGCTCGGCCTCGCCGTCGAGGCCTTCGTGCAGGTGACGATGGCCGCCCACACCGCTCAGAATGCCGAGGCCTTCCGCCTGCTCGTGCGTCGCACCCCCGCCATCACCGGCGCCTGGACGCTGACCGGGGAGGCGGACTACCTGATCCGGGTCCATTGCACCGACCTGCCCGCGCTCAACCGGCTGGTCCAGGAGGTGCTGCTGCCGCACCCCTCCGTCGCCCGCGTGCACAGTCAGATCGTGATGGACCGCATCAAGCCCGACGCCCCGCTGCCGATCCCCGCGGGCGTATGAGGACCCGCGCGCTCTGGATCACCGGGCGCGGCGCGGTGGAGCTGCGCGACGAGGCGGTCTCCGCGGGTGAGGGCGAGGTGCTGGTCGAGACCGCCTTCAGCGGCATCAGCCGCGGCACCGAGGCGCTGGTGCTCGCGGGCGAGGTGCCGCCGGAGGAGGCCGCATGGATGCGCGCGCCGCTCCAGACGGGCTGCTTCCCCTGGCCGGTGAAATACGGCTACGCCGCCGTCGGCCGGGTGCGCGAGGGGCCGCGCGATCTCGCCGGCCGCGATGTCTTCGTGCTCCACCCGCATCAGGAGCGCTTCGCCGCGCCTGCCGCGATGGCCGTGCCCCTGCCCGAGGGCGTGCCGCCCGGCCGCGCCATCCTCGCCGGGAACATGGAGACGGCGCTGAACGTGATCTGGGACGCGGGCGCCGCGCCCTGCGACCGGATCGCGGTGATCGGCGCGGGGGTCGTGGGCGCGCTCGTGGCCTGGCTCGCCGCGCGCCTGCCTGGCGCGGAGGTGACGCTCGTCGATGTGAACCCGGAACGTGCGGCGCTTGCTGCGGCGCTCGGCTGCGGCTTCGCGTTGCCGGCGCAGGCGCCTCGGGACTGCGACCTGGTGATCCACGCGAGCGCCAGCGCCGAGGGCCTCGCCACCGCGCTCGCGGCCGCGGGCGTCGAGGCCGCGGTGGTCGAGGCGAGCTGGTTCGGCGCGCGCGCCGTCCCGGTGCCGCTCGGCGCCGCGTTCCATAGCCGGCGCCTGCGGCTCGTGTCGAGCCAGGTGGGCGCGGTGCCGCCGCACTGGCGTGCGCGGTGGACGACCCGCCGGCGGCTCGAGGCGGCGCTGGCGCTGCTCGTGGCGCCCGAGCTCGAGGTGCTGATCAGCGGCGAGACCGCCTTCGCCGACCTTGCACGCGACTACGCCGCGATCCTTGACCGGCCCGGCACGCTCTGCCATCGGGTGCGCTACTGACAGGAGCGCGCCGATGTTCGCCGTCGAGGTCCGGGACCACATCATGATCGCCCACAGTCTGCCGTCGCCGGTCTTCGGGCCGGCGCAGGGGCTGCACGGGGCAACCTTTGTCGTCGATGCCGCCTTCTTCACCGAGGAGCTGGACGATCACGGGCTGGTCGTGGATATCGGGCTCGCGACCGAGGCGCTGGCGGCGGCGCTTTCGCCCCTGCGCTACCGCAACCTCGACGCCGAGCCGGGGATGGAGGGCCGCTTCACGACGACCGAGTTCCTGTGCCGGCACATCTGGGAGGCGCTGGCGGGGCCGGCGCGGGCGGGGGGGCTCGGCGACGGGGGCCGGCTGAGGCGGCTCAGGGTGACGCTGAGCGAGAGCCATGTCGCGCGGGCCTGGTATGAGGCGGATCTTTGAGGCCGGGTTCTGTGCGGGACGCGGTCGAGCCGGGTTGGCCATGAAAGTGCTCAAGCTTGAGCAAATTCGCAAGCCGTTGATCCGTATGATTTTTTGTCACCCCGTTAACCACAGGGAAAGGATTTCGACCTTGCGCAGGGGCTGTCCCGGCGGCGCTCGGGGCGGAGGATGAGAGCGGCCGGAACGGTGCATTTCGCCGTCCCCGGACGGCTCGACACGCCGACCGGGGGCTACGGCTACGACCGGCGGCTGATCGTCGAGCTGCGGGCCGGCGGCTGGGACCTGCGGCACCTGGCGCTGCCTGACGGGTTTCCCGAGCCGGAGACGGCGGCGCGGGCGGAGGCGCTGCGGCGCCTCGCGGCGCTGCCGGAGGGCGCTCTGGTGCTGGTCGACGGGCTGGCGATGGGGGCGCTGCCGCAGGAGATGGCGGAGCTGGTGGCGCGGTTGCGGCTGGTGGCGCTGGTGCACCATCCGCTCGGCGACGAAACCGGGCTGAGCGCCGAGGCGCGCATCACGCATCTGGCGCGGGAGCGCGCCGCGCTCGTCCATACGCGCGCGGTGATCTGCACCAGTGCGGCCACGGAGGCGCGGCTGATCGAGGCGCTGGGGGTGGCGTCGTCGCGGATCACCGTGGCGCCGCCGGGCACCGACCGCGCGCCGCGGGCGCCCGGTGGAGGGGTGCCGCCGCTGATCCTGAGCGTCGGCTCGCTGATCCCGCGCAAGCGGCACGACGTGCTGATCGCAGCACTCGGCCGGCTGGCCGGGCGCGACTGGCGAGCGCGGATCGTCGGCGGGGACGGGCTCGATCCGGCCTGCGCCGCCGATCTGCGGGCGCGCGCAGAGGCGGCGGGGCTCGGCGGGCGGATCGTCTTCGCCGGCGCGGTCGCGGACAGCCGCGCGGAGATGGCGGCGGCGGATGTCTTCGCGCTCGCCTCCGCGTACGAGGGATACGGCATGGCCTTCGCCGAGGCGCTGTCGCAGGGCCTGCCGGTGGTCGCCTGCCGCTCGCCAGCGGTCGCAGCGCTGGTGCCGGAGGCGGCGGGGGCCTTGGTGCCGCCGGGCGATGCGGCGGCCTTCGCCGCGGCGCTCGGCTGCCTGCTCGACGATCCCGCGGCGCGCCGCGCCGCGGCCGAAGCGGCCTTCGCCGCGGGACGGGACCTGCCCGGCTGGAGCGATACCGCCGCCCGCGTCGCCGGCGTGCTTGCGGCCGTGCGATGAGCTTCGCGGCGAGCTGGCTGGACCTGCGCGAACCCGCCGACGCCGCCGCCCGCGACCCCGGGCTGCTCGCGGCGGCGGCGGCGCATCTCGCTTGCGTGTCCGCGCCCGTCGTCGTCGATCTCGGCTGCGGCACCGGGGCAACCGTCGCGGCGCTGGGCCCGCTCGCGCCCGATGCGCGCTGGCGGCTGGTGGACAACGACCGCGACCTGCTCGCGCGCGCGGCCGAGCGCCACGGCGCGCGGGTGGAGACCTTTTGCGCGGATCTCGGCGAACTCGCGGCGCTGCCGCTCGGCGGGGCCCGGCTCGTGACGGCCTCGGCCCTCCTCGACCTGATGCCGGAAGCCTGGATCGAGGCGCTCGCGGACCTCCTGGCGGCGGCGGGCGTCGGCATCTACGCGGCGCTCAGCTACGACGGGCGCATGGACTGGCGGCCCGCGCTCGCCGCGGACGCGGAGATCGTAGCCGCGTTCAACACCCACCAGCGGGGCGACAAGGGCCTCGGTCCCGCCGCCGGCCCGGACGCCGGTGCGACGCTCGCCGCGGCGATGGCGCGGCGCGGCTTTGCGGTCGCGCGCGCGAGCTCATCGTGGCGCCTGGGACCGGAGCGGGCGGCGCTGCAGCGCGAGCTCGTCGCGGGGATCGGCGCCGCCGCTGCCGAGGCCGGCGTGGC
>JBBQRM010000174.1:0-6374 GCA_038214855.1 Rhodobacterales bacterium
GATCAGGGCAACCGACAGCCCGCCTCCGTCTGGCGCGCCCGCGGCGTCACCGCCTACGACGGCAGCCCCCTGCCCGATCATGGCGAGGCGGCGATCATCGCGCCCGCAGGCGCGCGGGGTCCGGCCTTCGCGGTCTTCCGCAACTTCTACGTGATCAAGCGCTACAACAACGCCACTTCGTACGCGATCGGCGTGGGTCATCTGGCGGACCGGATCGCGGGGGCGGGCCCCATCCGCGCCGCCTGGCCCCGCTCCGAGCGCGAGCTGAGCCGCAGCGAGAAGATCGAGCTCCAGGAACGCCTCACCGCCCGCGGCTACGACACCCAGGGCACCGACGGCGTGATCGGGCCCGACACGATCCGTGCGATCCGCGGCTTCCAGGCGGCGCAGGGGCTGACGCCGGACGGCTATGCCGGTGCCGGGCTCCTGCAGCGGCTGCGCTAGAGCGCTACTCGACGCCTGCGCGCCTGGACGCCGCCGCCGGGATCGTGCGGCGTCCAACTTGAAACTATAGTCAAGTCTTTGATATCGTACAATATCTCTGTTTTGATCTTGCCCGCATCACGCCCCGCGAGCCCGGGTGGCTCAAGAAGGCGTGCATTGCGCCGCCGCATGTCTCGGTGCCTGATGTCGAAGCCGATCCGAAGGAGTGACCCCTTGCGAGCCCGACCTTGACCCTGCGCGACGACACCATGGCCCTATCCGGGGTCGGCGGCGGCGAGCTGGTCCGGCGGCACCGGATCTCGACGCGGCTCTGGCACTGGGTCAACGCCGCGACGCTCGTCGTGATGCTGATGAGCGGGCTGATGATCTTCAACGCGCATCCGCGCCTCTACTGGGGCCAGTACGGCGCCAATCCCGATCCTGCCTGGCTCGAGATCGGCGGCAGCGACGCTGGCGGCTACCTGCGCGTGGGGACCCTCACGCTGGCCACGACCGGTGTCCTCGGCGTCTGGGAGGATGCCAACGGCCAGACCCAGCGCCGGGCCTTCCCCGGCTGGGCGACGATTCCCTCGGACTACTCGCTCGCAGGCGCACGGCGGTGGCACCTCAGCTTCGCCTGGCTCTTTGCCGCGGGGATCGTCGCCTATGGCCTCTGGAGCCTCGCGAACGGCCACCTGCGCCGCGACCTGCTGCCTGGGCGGGCCGAGCTCGCGCCCCGCAGCCTGTGGCGCGAGGTCAGGCACCATGCGCGGCTCGACTTCCCCAGGGGAGAGGCCGCCCGGCGCTACAATTCCCTGCAGAAGCTCAGCTATCTCGCCGTCATCCTCGTCCTCCTCCCGCTGATGATCCTCACCGGGCTCGCGATGTCGCCGGCGATGGCGGCGAGCTGGCCCTGGCTGCTCGACGTCTTCGGCGGCAGGCAGTCGGCGCGGTCGCTGCATTTCATCGCGGCGTGGCTCCTCGTCGCCTTCGTCGTCCTGCACGTGCTGATGGTCCTGCTCGCCGGGCCGTGGAACGAGCTGCGCTCGATGATCACCGGTCGCTACCGCCTGCCCCGGGAGCGGCGGCGGTGACGCGCCGCCTCACCCGCCGGGCGCTCATCGGGGCCGGCGGCGCCGCGGCGCTCACGCTGCCTGGCTGCGACTGGCTCGGCGACAGCCCGCGGTTCCAGGACCTGGTTCTGTCGTCGGGCGAGTGGCTGTCCTACCGGGTCCAACGGCTGATCGGCGGCCAGGCGCTCGCGCGCGAATACGCGCCCGAGGACATGTCGCCGGTGTTCCGGACCAACGGCAACACGAGGCCGCGCTCGCAGGATTACGCGCGGCAGGCGGAGACGGGCTTTGCAAGCTGGCAGCTCAAGATCGACGGGCTCGTCGAGGCGCCGCAGGCGCTGGGGCTCGCGGCGCTGCGCAGCCTGCCTGCGCGCAGCCAGATCACCCGGCACGATTGCGTCGAGGGCTGGAGCGCCATCGGCAAGTGGACGGGCGTGCCCGTTGGGCTGCTGCTCGACCGCGCCCGGCTGCTGCCGCAGGCGCGCTTCGTCGTGCTGCACTGCGCCGACGACTTCAGCGGCACGCCCTATTACGAGAGCATCGACCTGATCGACGCCTACCACCCCCAGACGATCCTCGCCTACGAGATGAACGACGCGGTGCTGCCCGTCGGCCACGGCGCGCCGCTGAGGCTGCGCGTCGAGCGCCAGCTCGGCTACAAGCACGCGAAGTTCGTGTTGCGCCTCGAAGCGGTAGCGAGCCTCGACGGCATCGGACGCGGCAAGGGCGGCTTCTGGGAGGACGTGGGCGATTACGAATGGTACGCCGGCATCTGACACGGGCTCCGCTCGAACGTCCTCGACGCGCACCCAAGCTCTCCTGTCTCGCCCGGAGGCAACGCCGGGCAGCGCCCGTCCACCCCCCGGGTGGGCGCTCGCGCCCACCCGCGGACGCGCGCTGCCCTCTGAGCACGCATACCGGCGCCAGTGACGGAGCCAATCGAGCTGGTCTGCATCACACTCACCCCCGCCCCCAGCCGGCGCCCTGCATCTCGTGCAGCCGCGAGGCGGTCCGCGCGAACTCGAAGCTGCCCTCGCCCTCGGGATAGAGCGCCCCGGGCTCGGCCTCGGCCGAGCAGATCAGCCGCACGCGCGCCTCGTAGAGCGCGTCGATGAGCGTGACGAAGCGCTTCGCCTCGTTGTTGCGCGCGGGCCCGAGCACCGGAATCTCGCCCAGGATCAGCACGTCGAGCGCCGCGGCAAGCGCGAGGTAGTCGGCAGGACCGAGGGGCCGCGCGCAGAGCTCGGCGAAGCCCGCGCGCGCCACGCCACCGCTCGCCTCCGCCAGCACCAGCTCGCGTCCCTGCACGTCGAGGCGCAGCGGTGCTGCCGGCTCCTCGGCCAGCCGCGCCCAGGCACGGTCGAGCGCCCGCTCGGCCCCAGGACCGAGCGGGGTGAAATACACCGCCTCCCCCGCTGCCCGATCCAGCCGGTGATCGCCCGCCCCCGCGAGGTGATGCACCTCCAGATGCTCCTTCAGCATCTCCACGAAGGGCAGGAACAGGTGCCGGTTCAGCCCGTTCTCATAGAGCGCGTCCGGGTGGCGGTTCGAGGTCGCGACCACCACCGTGCCGCGCTCGAACAGCCGCTCGAAGAGCCGGCCGACCAGCATCGCATCGGTGATGTCGCTCACCTGCATCTCGTCGAAGCAAAGCAGCGCCGCCCCGTCCGCGACGGCGTCTGCCACGGGGCGCATCGGATCGCCCTCGGCCCGCGCGCGCTCGACATGGATCGCGGCATGGACCTCCTGCATGAAGGCGTGGAAATGCACCCGGCGCTTCGGCGCCACCGGGGCCGCGTCGAAGAACAGGTCCATCAGCATCGACTTGCCCCGCCCGACGCCGCCGTAGAGGTAGAGGCCGGGCACCGCGCGCGCCTCGATCCGCTCGCGCCCCCAGCCGAAGCGGCCGAGCCCGACGCGCTTGGGGCGCGCGGGGTCGTAGTCGTCGAGGCGCATGTGCAGCAGCTGGAGCTTCTCGACCGCCAGCCGCTGCGCCGGGTCGGGATCGAGCTTCTCGCTCGCGACCAGCGCGCGGTAGCTGGCCATCGGGCCCTGTGGCGGCAGCGCGTTCATCGGGGCGGGCTCTCCGGTCGGGGCCGCCCGATGTCCGGGCGTGATGGCGGTGATAACAGGATTTGCTTTGACCCGGCAGACCCCGCACCGCAACATCGCGCGCCACGCCCAGGGACCCGCCGATGCGCCGCTCCGAAACACCCCTCCTGTCGCCGGTACTGATCGCGGGCTCGGCGGTCCTTCTGATCGGCTTCGGCATCCGCGCGAGTTTCGGGCTGTTCCAGATCCCGATCGCCGCGGATTTCGGCTGGCCGCGGGCGGAGTTCTCGCTCGCAATGGCCGTGGCCCTCACCGCCTCAGCGTTCGCCTGGTTCGCCCGCAGGTTCTCGCCCGAGACGCGCGGCAGGCTCGGCCGGAAGTCCCCGGACCCGTAGATGTCCGCGGTGTCGAGAAAGCCGATCCCGAGCTCGAGCGCCCGGTCGAGCACCCTCGGCGCCTCCGCCTCGTCGCGCGCCCCGTAGAAGTCGCTCATCCCCATGCAGCCGAGCTCCAGAGCCGAGACCTCCAGCCCGTCGTCCAGTCGTCGCGTCTCCACCGCGGTTCCCCCTGTCGCGCGCCTTCCCACCCTGCGCCTTCGTCGGCACCCCGCCCAGAGCAATCGGCCGAGCTCAGCCCGGCCCCAGATGCCGCAACCCCCGCGCCTCGGCCAGCCGCATCTGGCGCTGCCGCTCGCGAAAGCCGGCGCGGCGGGCGGGCGGATAGGCGCCGATGCAGGCGGGACAGCTCACGCCCGGCTCCCAGGCGAAATGCGCGAGATCCTCGGGCGCCACCGCGGCGCCGCAGGCGTGGCACAGCACATGCGCCCCCGGCGCGAGGTCGGGACCGAGCGCGACGCGGCCGTCGAAGACGAAGCAGGAGCCGTGCCAGAGGCTCGTCTCGGGCGGCACCGATGCGAGATAGCCCAGGATGCCGCCCTCGAGCTGGAAGACTTCCGCCGCGCCCGCGCCCAGCAGGAAGCTCGAGGCCTTCTCGCAGCGGATGCCGCCGGTGCAGAACATCGCGATGCGCCTGCCCTCGAGGCCAGCCCGGTAAGCGTGCCACCACGCGGGAAAGTCGCCGAAGCGCCCCAGCCGCGGGTCGATCGCCCCCGCAAAGCCGCCGATCGCCGTCTCGTAGACGTTGCGCGTGTCGATCACCGCCACGTCCGGCGCTTCGATCAGCGCGTTCCAGTCGCGCGGTGCCACGCGCGCGCCGGTGCGCCGAGCCGGGTCCGCGTCCGGCCGACCGAGGGCTGCGATCTCGCACTTTATCCGCACCTTCATCCTCACGAACGGCATGGCGGGCGCGTCGCTCCGCCGAGCCGTGAGGCCGGCGCACCCCGGCAGGCTGCGCAGATGCGAGAGCACCGCCTCGATGCCGGCGCCGCTGCCGGCGATCGTGCCGTTGACGCCCTCGCGCGCCAGCAGGATCGTGCCGCAGGTACCGACCTCGGCGCAGAGGTCCTCCAACGGCGCGCGCAGCAGCTGCGGGTCCGAGAACGGCGTGAAGCGGTAGAAGGTGGCGACGACGGGCATGGCCCCGGGGCTTAGCGCCCGGAGCCGCCGCTGCCAAGCGGCCAGTCTTGACCCCGCCGCGGGTTCGCGCTAAGGGCCGCGCAATCTCGGAAGTCGTGAAACGCTTCCGGTCCTGCGGGTGTGCCGGGATCGCCGTCGGTCAGCGCGTTGCGCCCACCGGCGCCTTTCCGGTTTCCCGCGACATCACGGAGCCGGCCGATGTTCGAAACCCTCTCCGACCGCCTGTCGGGCACCTTCGGGCGGCTGACGCGGCAGGGTGCGCTCTCCGATGAGGACGTCTCGACGGCGCTGCGCGAGGTGCGTGTGGCGCTGCTCGAGGCCGACGTATCGCTCCCCGTCGCGCGCGACTTCGTCAAGGCCGTCGAGGTCAAGGCGCGCGGCCAGGCGGTAACCAAGTCCGTGACCCCGGGCCAGCAGGTGGTCAAGATCGTTCACGACGAGCTGATCCGGGTGCTCGCCGGCGACACAAAGACCGAGGGTCTGCGCATCGCAAGCCCGCCCGCGCCGATCCTGATGGTGGGGCTTCAGGGCTCGGGAAAGACCACTACCACCGCCAAGCTCGCCAAGCGCCTCGCCGAGCGCGACGGCAAGCGGGTGCTGATGGCGAGCCTCGACACCCGCCGCCCCGCGGCGATGGAGCAGCTTGCGGTGCTGGGGATGCAGATCGGCGTCGATTGCCTGCCGATCGTCGCCGGCCAGGACGCCGTCGGCATCGCCAAGCGCGCGAAGCAGCAGGCGACCCTGGGCGGCTACGACGTGGTGATGCTGGACACGGCCGGGCGCCTGCATGTCGACGACGCGCTGATGGACGAGGTCGCGGCGGTGCGCGACGCGACCAAGCCGCACGAGACGCTGCTGGTCGTCGATGGGCTCACCGGCCAGGATGCGGTCAACGTCGCCGAGCAGTTCGACGGCAGGGTGGGCATCTCCGGCGTCGTGCTCACCCGCATGGACGGCGACGGCCGCGGCGGAGCGGCGCTCTCCATGCGCGCGGTGACCGGCAAGCCGATCCGCTTCGTCGGCCTCGGCGAGAAGATGGACGCGCTCGAAGCCTTCCATCCCGAGCGGGTCGCCGGCCGCATCCTCGGCATGGGCGACATCGTGAGTCTGGTCGAGAAGGCTCAGGAGACGCTGGAGGCCGAGGCCGCCGAGCGCATGATGAAGCGCTTCCAGAAGGGTCAGTTCAACATTAACGACCTGAAGTCCCAGTTCGAGCAGATGATGAAGATGGGCGGGATGCAGGGCCTGATGGGCATGATGCCCGGCATGGGCAAGATGGCCAAGCAGATGG
>JBBQRM010000175.1:0-6323 GCA_038214855.1 Rhodobacterales bacterium
CGAGCGACATGCCGAGGACCGTCTCCTCGCGCGGTGCCGAGGGCTCGCCGCCCGGACCTTCGGCGGCGGCGAGCGTCGCCTCCTCCAGCCGGCCGATCTCGACGCCGAGCGGCATCTCCTTGCCGTCGCGCACCACGATCACATCGATGCTTCGGCCGACCTCGCTGTCGGCGACGACCCGGACCAGCTCGCCGCTGTCCTCGATCTCCTGCCCGTCGAAGCTGATGATCACGTCGCCCGCCTGGAGCCCCGCGTCCTGCGCCGGGCCTTCGGGGACATCGGTGACGAGCGCGCCCTGCGGCGCCTCGAGGCCGAGCGCCTCGGCGACATCGGCATCGACGTTCTGGATGCGCACGCCGAGCCAGCCGCGCCGGGTCTCGCCGAAGTCACGCAGCTGATCGACCACCTTCTGGACCACCGCCGAGGACATCGCGAAGCCGATGCCGATCGAGCCGCCGTTGGGCGACAGGATCGCGGTGTTCACCCCGATCACGTCGCCGTCGAGGTTGAAGAGCGGCCCGCCGGAATTGCCGCGGTTGATCGCGGCGTCGGTCTGAATGAAGTCGTCGTAGGAGCCCTGGAGCGTGCGATTACGCGCCGAGACGATCCCCGAGGAGACCGAAAAGCCCTGGCCGAGCGGGTTGCCGATCGCGAGTACCCAATCGCCCACGCGCATCGTGTCCGAACTCCCGAAGTTGACGTAGGGCAGCGCCCCGTCGGTCTCGACCTTCAGGAGCGCGATGTCGGTGCGCGGGTCGTGACCCACCAGCGTCGCGTCGAGCACCTCCCCCGAGAAGAGCTCGACGGAGATCTCGTCGGCCTGCTCGATCACGTGGTTGTTGGTGACGATGTAGCCGTCGGGCGAGACGATGAAGCCCGAGCCGAGGGCGTTCGACTGCCGCTGCCGCGGCTGTGGGCCCTGCGGACCCGGGTCGCCCTGCTGCTCGCGATCCATGAAATCGCGGAAGAACTCCTCGAAGGGCGAGCCTTCGGGCAGCATCCCCTGCGGCGGACCATCGACGCGCGCCAACGTCGTCGACGTGGTGATGTTGACGACCGCCGGGCTCAGCCGCTCGGCCAGGTCGGCGAAGCTCTGGGGCATCCGTCCCTGCGACAGCGCCACGTCCGGCGCATCTGGCCTGGGCGCGTTCTGATCGACCGCCTGCGCGAGCCCCGGCTGCGCGAGCCCGGCCATCAGCGCCAGCGTCAGCGCCGAGACGGTGCCGCGCATCGAATTGGATGAACGTGTCAAATCTCTTCTCCTCGATCCCAAGGGCTTGCGGCCTCCTGCCGTGCCCGGCCGTTCGCGCATCAGTTGCCGCCCGGCAGCGCGCCTTGCAAGTCACGCCTGCGTGCCGTCACGCCGGTGTGAGCGCAGCCGCCTCAGCCGCGTCCGACCCAGACCAGCGCCACGCCTCCCGCCACGGCGAGAAGACCCAGGAGCCGCAGCCGGTCGCGCTCCATCGCCCGAAGGAACTCGAGCAGGTCGGCGAGCCGCGACGGCAGCAGTGCCAGCGCCAGCCCCTCGACAATGCTCACCAGCCCGAGCCCGAGCGCGAGGTCGCGCATCACTCGGTGGTGAGATCCACTGGCGTCCCGCCCGTGTCGCCGGTTCGGATCACCTCGACCGGGAGGCGGCGCACCTCCGCACCACCCTCGTCGCCGGTCGGATCGCCGGCGCGCGAGCTTTCGGTCGCGGGCGCTGCAGGCTCCGCCGCCGGCGCCGGCGCTGGCGGACGAACACCGTCCGGAGAGCGCAGGTAGTCGAAAAAGTCGCTGTCGGGCTCGACCATCAGTGTCGTGTTCTCGCCGTTCAGCGACGCCTGGTAAGCCTGCATCGAGCGCAGGAAGGCGAAGAACTCCTCGTCACGCGTATAGGCGTTCGCGAGGATGCGGTTGCGCTCGGCATCGGCCTCGCCCCGTACAATGTTGGCGTCGCGGTCGGCCTCAGACACGATCTCGACCGCGGTGCGGTCCGCCTGGGCGCGGACCCGCTGCGCCGCTTCCTGGCCGCGGGCGCGCTCGTCGGCGGCCTCGCGCTCGCGCTCGGCCTGCATCCGCTGGAACGTCGCCTCGAGATTCTGTTCCGGCAGGTCGGCGCGCTTGATCCGCACGTCGACGATCTCGATGCCGAGATTACGCGCATCCGCGATGGCCGCATCGCGGATGCGATTCATCAGGCCGACCCGGTCGGCCGACAAGACCGTCTCGGACGGCACCGCGCCCAAAGCCTCGCGGATGTTGTCGTAGAGGATGCCCTGGAGCCGCTGCTCGGCGGCGGGCATGCCGCCGGAGCTGACGGCGCGGCGGAACTGTTCGATGTCGGCGATCCGCCAGCGGGCGAAGGCGTCCACGATTCGCCGCCGGTCGTCCAGGGGCGTCACCTCGAGCGCGTTCGTCTCGATGCCCTGGATGCGGCTGTCGTAGAAAACCACGTTCTGCACGAAGGGGATCTTGATCCCGAGCCCCGGCTCCTCGCGAACGTCGCGAACCTGACCGAACTGCAGGACCATCGCCTTCTGCCGCTCGTCGACCACGTAGATCGCGTTCAAGGCGATGAAGCCGAGCGCCACGAGCACCGCGACGAGAATGGGAATCTTTCGCATCACTGGGTCTCCTGCTGCGGCGGTCGGCGCAATTCGTTCAGCGGCAGGTAGGGCACAACGCCCTGGCCGCCGTTCGCGCCCTGAGTGTCCATCAGGAACATCTGCACATTGCCGAGCACGGTCTCCATCGCCTCCAGATAGAGCCGCTTGCGCGTGATCTCGGGCGCCTTCACGTATTCCTCGAGCACCGCGTTGAAGCGGCTCGCCTCGCCGGTCGCCGCGTTGACGACCTGAGCGCGGTAGCCCTCGGCGCCCTGCAGCGTCTCGGCCGACTGGCCGCGGGCGGCCGCCAGCCGCTCGTTGGCATAGGCGTCGGCGCGGTTCTGCAGCGTCGAGCGTTCCTGTCGCGCCGCCTGGACCTCGCGGAATGAATCGATCACCTCCGCCGGAGGGTCGGCGCGGTCGAAGTTCACCCGGATGATGTTCACGCCGGCGCCGTATACGTCGAGCGTGCCCTGGATCAGCCCCGCGACCTCCTGGCTGATGATGCCGCGGTCGCGCGACAGGATCGGCGAGAGCTGCGAGCGCGACACGACCTCGCGCATCGCCGATTCCGACACCGCGTCGATCGTCGAGGTCGGATCGGAGAGGTTGAACAGGAACTGGGTCGGGTCGCGGACGTTCCAGACCACCTGGAAGCTGATATCGACAATGTTCTCGTCGCCGGTCAGCATCAGCCCGGCGCTGGAGCCGCGTACCGTGCCGACGCCGATCTCGACGGTGTTCTCGCGCGTGACCGGCAGGATCTCGTGGGTGACGACCGGCCACGGCGCGAAGTTCAGGCCCGGCTGGCCGATGCAGTCGCCGCGGCACTCGCCGAGCGTCAGCTCCACCGCCTGCTCCTCCGGGCGCACCGTATAGATGGACATGAAGAGCCAGAGCGCCAGCACGCCGAGCGCCACCAAGCCCCAGGTGCGCTTGCTGATGCCGCCGCCGGTGCCACCGCCACCGCCGGGCGCGCGTCCGCGGCCGCCGCGGCCACCCATCAGGATCTTGAGCTGCTCCTGGCCCTTGCGCACGATCTCGTCGATGTCCGGAACCGGCGGTTGCCCCGGCCCGCGCCCGCCGCCACGGCCGTCCCCGCGGCCCTCGGCGCGCTTGCCCGTGTCGCCGCCGCCCTTGTTGCCGCCGCCATCCCAGGGACCGCCGTTGTTGCTGTAAGGCATAAGGCTCCGCTCTCCTCCGTCGTTGGGGCTCGGGTGACAAGTGTCCCCTCACCCCGGCATTTCAAGGCGTCACGCCGCCGGCAGCCCCTGCGGAACCCGCTCGGGCGCGAGCAGCGGCGCCCCCATCGTCACCAGCTCCTCGGCCGCGGTGGGATGGACTGCGACGGTGTTGTCGAAATCCTCCTTCGTCGCACCCATGCGGATCGCCACCGCCGCCATCTGGATCATCTCGGCCGCGCCGATGCCCACGATGTGGCAGCCGACGACGCGGCGGGTCGCCTTCTCGACGACGAGCTTCATCAGCATCCGCTCGTCGCGTCCCGCCAGCACGTTCGGCATCGGCCGGAACACCGTGCGATATATCTCGATCTCGCCCCTGGTCCGCGCCTCGCCTTCGGTGAGTCCGATCGTGCCGATCTCGGGCTGGGTGAAGACCGCAGAGGGGATCAGCCGGTGATCGGCCCGCGCGCGTTCGCCCTCGAAAATCGTGCGCGCGAAGGCATGGCCCTCGCGGATCGCGACGGGCGTGAGCTGCACCCGGTCGGTCACGTCGCCCACCGCGTGGATCGACGGCACGGCGCTCTGCGACCAGTCGTCGATCTTGACCGCGCCGTTGGAGGCAAGTTCGACCCCCAGCGCCTCGAGCCCAAGGCCTTGCGTGTTCGGCAGGCGTCCGGTCGCAAACAGCACCTGGTCGACCACATGTCTCTCGCCGTTGTCGAGCGTGATCCGAAGGCCACCGTCGGTGCGCTCGATCGCGCAGAGGTCGCGCTGGATCTCGAGCACGACGCCGCGCTTGCGCATCAGATCGGCGGTGTGGTCGCGCACGTCGTCGTCGAAGCCGCGCAGGATCTGATCGCCACGGTAGAACTGCAGCACCTGCGTCCCGAGGCCGTTCATGATGCCCGCGAACTCGCAGGCGATATAGCCGCCGCCCACGATCGCGAGCCGCGCCGGCTGGGTCGGCAGGTCGAACATCTCGTTCGAGGTGATCCCGAGCTCGGCTCCCGGAACCTCGGGCACGAAGGGCGCAGCCCCGGTCGCGACCAGGATGTGCCTGGCGCTGTAGTGCGCATCCGTCGCCAGCCGCACGCCATGCGGCTCCGTGAGCACCGCCCGCGCCCCGAAGAGCTGCACGCCTGCCTTGCGCAGGTTGTTGTGGTAGATCGCCTCGAGCCGCGCGAGATCGGCCGAGATCGCCGAGGTCAGCCGCCGCCAGTCGAAGCGCGGCGGCTCGAGCGTCCAGCCGAAGCCGTGCGCATCTTCGAAGGCGGTGGCAAAGCTGCTGGCATAGACCATGAGCTTCTTCGGCACGCAGCCCCGGATCACGCAGGTCCCGCCGTAGCGATACTCCTCCGCCAGCGCCACGCGCGCGCCCGCCTCGGCCGCGACGCGCGCCGCGCGCACCCCGCCGGAGCCGCCGCCGATCACGAAGAGATCGAAGTCGAACTCTCCCATGCGTCCCTCCTCAGGCATCTTCGTTGCGCATCGCCTCGACGATGTCCCCCGTGGTCTCCGCGGTCTGGCTCGTCCGCGGATCGGCGGGCGCAGCAGAGGGGGCCGCGCCGAGCACCTCGAACGTGCCGTCCTCGCGCCCGATCACCACCGCGTCCGCCATGCCGAGGAACAGCCCGTGCTCCACCACGCCCGGCACCGCATCGAGCGCCGCAGCCAGCGCGCCGGGATCGGCGATATGCCCCAGATGCAGGTCGAGAAGGTGATGCCCCTCGTCGGTCACCACCGGACCCTGCGGCCCCTCGCGCAGCCGCACCTCGCGCCCCCCCACGTCGGCGCGCGCGAGCACCGTCTCGACCGCGGCGAGCGTCGCCCGCCAGCCGAAGCGCACCACCTCGACCGGCAGCGGAAAGGCCCCGAGCCGGTCCACCTGCTTGGAGGCATCCGCCACGATCACCAGCCGCGCGCTCGCCGCGGCCACCATCTTCTCGCGCAGCAGCGCCCCGCCGCCGCCCTTTATCAGGTTGCGCTGCGGGTCCACCTCGTCCGCCCCGTCCACCGTCAGGTCGAGCGGCCCCTCGAGCGGCCCCAGCGCGAGCCCCTGTGCCCGCGCAAGCCGTTCCGTGCCTTCGGAGGTCGCCACGCAGACCAGATCCAGCCCCCCGCGCCCCGCCCGTTCGCCGAGCGCGCACACGAAGAGCTCCGCCGTCGAGCCCGAGCCGAGCCCGAGCCGCATCCCCGCCTCGACCATCGCGACGGCCCGCTCGGCGGCGGCGCGCTTGCCACGGTCGGCGGGCGGAGGATCGGTTTCTGAGTGGGCGTCGGTCATCGGCGGCGACCTCGAAAGCGGGGGATGAGGTCTCTATAGAGCCAATCCCCCGCCGCCGGAAGCCGCTTCGGCCGCGGCGGATCGCCCGATGTATCCCGAGGACCGCACGCTGCGTTGAACTTCTAGTGAAAAGGCGACCGCGTTGCTATGAACGGCAAAATACGGCGTCAGCGAGCCTCCTCTCGGGTGCCGGTCGTTTGCAACGGGAGGACCCGCCGTTCATGCGGCTGAACCTGATCACCTGCCGCAACCTGCTGATCTATCTGG
>JBBQRM010000176.1:0-6303 GCA_038214855.1 Rhodobacterales bacterium
TCTTCGAGGCGCCGAACGTCGTGTGCACGCCGCATTTGGGGGCCTCGACCGGCGAGGCGCAGGAGAACGTGGCGCTGCAGATCGCCGAGCAGATGTCGGAGTATCTGATGCGGGGCGCGATTTCGAACGCGCTGAACGCGCCGTCGGTGACGGCGGAGGAGGCGCCGATTCTCGCACCCTGGATCCGGCTCGCGGAGATGCTGGGCAGTTTCGCCGGGCAGGTGACGGAGCATGCGATCACGGGCATCGAGATCGAATACGTGGGCGAGGTGGGGGCGCTGAACCTTAGGCCGCTGACCGCGGCGCTGAGTGCGGGACTGCTCGCGCCGCTGGTGGGCGAGGGGGCCGTCAACATGGTCTCGGCCCCGGTGGTGGCGCGCGAGCGGGGCATTGCGATCGCCGAGACCCGGCGAGACGCGCAGGGGGCCTTCGGGTCGTACATGCGGCTGATCGTGACGACGGAGGAACAGCGGCGGTCGGTTGCCGGCACGATCTATTCCGACTGCAAGCCGCGGTTCATCCAGATCAAGGGGATCGGGCTCGAGGCCGAGCCGATGCAGTACATGCTCTACACGACCAACACCGACACCCCGGGCTATATCGGAGCGCTGGGGACGAGGCTCGGCGATCTGGGGATCAACATCGCGACCTTCGCGCTGGGGCGGTCGGGCAAGAGCGGCGAGGCGATCGCGCTCGTGGGGGTGGACGAGGCGGTGGGGCCGGAGGCGCTGGCCGAGATTGCGGCGCTGCCGCAGGTCCGGCAGGCGAAGGCGCTGGTGTTTTGACGGCGGCCGGGGCCGGCTTTCACAGGCTTTCACTGTGAAAGGCGGCTTGGACCTTTGAAAACGCAGGATAAAAACCCGCGTTTTCATCTTTCGTTAAGAACTTCATCAGGTCCGGCCCCAACGGGGCCGGCCGCGCGCCCCGCGTGCGGTCGCCCGGGGCACGCCTATTTCTTGGAGGGGCGGCCGGCCTGGGCGGCGCCCATCCGGGCCGCCATCGTCGCGGGCTCGGCGGCCTTGACCTTCACCTGCTTGGGCTTCTTGGCCTCGCGGTTGCTTTTCTTCTGACCCTTCGCCATGTCCTGCGCCTCCCCGGCCTGTGGCCGTGCGCGGCCGCATGGCCGTGACGACGGAGCGCGCGCCGGGATGCGGATGCCGGAAGCGGCATCCGCGCGCGGTCTCCCACCTGCCTTCGTGCGCCCTCGCGCCGGTGCGCGTCAAGATGCGCGCGCGCCGACACGGCGAGAAACGCCGGTTCGCGTGAGCGAAGAAGGGCGCCGAGCCTTGGCAGGGGCTTGGTTGCGATAGACAGCACCTTTTTGACAGTCCGAGATGCCGCCGCCTAGCCTGGAGGCAGAGCCCCCACGAAGGGGCCGCACCTTGTGGAGGAAGCGATGAACCCCCGATCCCGTCCGGAAGACGTGCGCGACGCGCCCGGCGTCGATGTCATGCCCGATCCCCTGGCGCCGTCTCGGCCCGGGAGGCGCCGGTTCCTGCGCAGCGGTGCGGCGCTGGCGGGCGCGGCACTGGGCGGCGGCGCCGCAGTGGCGCAAGCCGCGCCGCTCGAGGTGCCGGAAAGCAACCGCACGATGGGCGAGCCGATCCCGGAGTCCGACTACGGGATGCCGATCGAGTTCGAGGACCATGTGAGGCGGCGCCGGTCGGACGTCTACGTCAACAAGCAGAACTGGTCGGACTGGAGCATGACGCCGCTCCAGCATCAGCTGGGGATCGTGACGCCGAACGGGCTGTTCTTCGAGCGCCACCACAACGGCGTGGCGATCATCGACCCCGACGCGCACCGGCTGGCGATCCACGGTCTGGTCGCGCAGCCGCTCGTCTTCACCATGTCCGACCTGATGCGCTACCCGGCGCTCTCGCGCTTCTATTTCCTGGAGTGCTCGGGCAACGGGCTGACCGACTGGCGGGAGGCGAAATCCGTGACGGTCCAGCAGAGCCACGGATTGCTGTCCTGCGCCCAATGGACCGGCATACCGCTCTCCTGGCTGCTGGACGAGGCGGGGGTGAAGCCCGAAGGCAAGTGGGTGGTCTTCGAGGGCGGCGACGGGTCGGGGCATCTGCGCTCGATCCCGATCGAGAAGGTGATGGACGATGCGCTCCTCGTCTACGGGCAGAACGGCGAGATGCTGCGCGCCGAGCAGGGCTATCCGATCCGGGCGATCTTCCCCGGCTGGGAGGGCAACACCTGCGTGAAGTGGCTGCGCCGCATCATGGTGACGGATGCGCCGCTCCACATCCGCGGCGAGACTGCGCGCTACACCGATCCGATGCCCGGCGGCAAGTGGCGCCAGTTCTCGATGGTGATGGAGGCGAAGTCGGTCATCACCAACCCTTCGGGCGGGATGACGCTCGCAGGCCCGGGCCTGAAGGACGTCGAGGGCTTCGCCTGGTCCGGCAACGGCAAGATCACCCATGTCGACATCACCACCGACGGCGGCCGGTCCTGGCAGGAGGCGGCGCTCGAGGAGCCGATCCTGGACAAGTGCCTGACGCGCTTTCGCTACCGCTGGAACTGGGACGGGAGCCCGGCCAAGATCGCGAGCCGCGCGGTCGACAGCACCGGCTATGTCCAGCCGACCGCCGAGGAAATCGGCGGGGTCCGCGAGATCGTGGGGTTCGTCCAGCACAACAATGCGATCTTCCCCTGGGCGGTCGCAGCCAGCGGGGAGGTCGTCAATGCCATCGCTTGACATATGGGTGCTCCGCGGCGCGCTCGGTGCCGCCGCCGTGGCGCTCGCCGGGCCGGCGCTCGCGCAAGGCCTGTGGGAGCGTCCGGACGTCTCCTTCG
Organism: Rhodobacterales bacterium; assembly: GCA_038214855.1. Lineage (GTDB taxonomy): Bacteria > Pseudomonadota > Alphaproteobacteria > Rhodobacterales > Rhodobacteraceae > Amaricoccus. The sequence continues at coordinate 2,812 of JBBQRM010000176.1, forward strand.
GCCAGCCGATCTCCGAGGCCGATCTGGCGCTGTGGGACATCGCGATCGCGACCCCTACGGGCGGCAACCTCCCGCCCGGCCAGGGCAGCGTCGCCGAGGGCGCTGAGGTCTATGCCAGGCTCTGCGTCGCGTGCCACGGCGAGAACGCCGAGGGCGGCACGATGTACGGCGCGATGGTCGGCGGGATCGGCACGATGGCCGAGGATCCCCGCGTGCTGACGCCGGGCAGCATGTATCCGTATGCGCCGATCCTCTTCGACTACGTGCGCCGGGCGATGCCGCTCGATCACCCGCAGTCGATGACCGACGACGAGGTCTATGCGGTCTCGGCCTATATCTACCAGCTCAACGGGCTGGTCGAGGCGGACTTCGTGGCCGACGCGCGGACGCTGGCCAGGATCGTCATGCCCAACCGCGACGCCTTCGTCCCCGACGACCGTCCCGACACCGCCGCCGAGCGCTGCATGCAGGATTGCGCGCCCATCGGCACCGTGGCCGACGCCGACGGCGCCGGCGGTGCTGCCGAGGACGCGGAAGGCGGCGGAACCGGCGGCCAGATCGAGATGGGCACCGAGGAGGGCGACGACGGCTGAGCCGGGCTGCGGCGGCCGCACGAATTCGGTTTCGGGTCGCGAGGCATCGGCCTATACCGCCTGCGGAACCGCAGGGATCGGGCGCGTATGGGCAATGTAGCGGTCGTCGGCGCGCAGTGGGGCGACGAGGGCAAGGGCAAGATCGTCGATTGGCTGAGCGAGCGCGCGGATGTGATCGCGCGCTTTCAGGGCGGCCACAACGCCGGGCATACGCTGGTCGTGGGCAATCAGGTGTTCAAGCTGTCGCTGCTGCCGAGCGGTATCGTGCGGGCAGGCAAGCTCTCGGTGATCGGCAACGGCGTGGTGCTCGATCCCTGGGCGCTCATCTCGGAGATCGAGAAGCTGCGGGGGCAGGGGGTGGAGATCGATCCCTCGAACCTGATGATCGCGGAGAACGCGCCGCTGATCCTGCCCTTGCACCAGGACCTCGACCGGCTGCGCGAGGAGGCGGCGGGGGCCGCGAAGATCGGCACCACCGGCCGCGGGATCGGACCGGCCTATGAGGACAAGGTCGGGCGGCGGAGCATTCGCGTGGCCGATCTGGGCGATGCCGAAACGCTGGAGACGCGGCTCGACCGGCTGCTCGCGCATCACGATGCGCTCAGGCGTGGTCTGGGGGCCGAGGCGATCGACCGGGCGGATCTGAAGGCGCGGCTGATGGAGGTCGCACCCGAGGTGCTGCGCTATGCGGCACCGGTGTGGAAGGTGCTGGCGGAGGCGCGGGCGGCGGGGCGGCGTATTCTCTTCGAGGGGGCGCAGGGGGCGCTCCTGGACATCGACTTCGGGACGTATCCGTACGTGACCTCCTCGAACACGCTGGCGGGGATGGCGGCGACCGGGACCGGGATGGGGCCGGGTGCGGTGAATTTCGTGCTCGGCATCGTCAAGGCCTATACGACGCGGGTGGGCGAGGGGCCGTTTCCGGCGGAGCTGCACGATGCGACCGGCCAGCGGCTGGGCGAGCGGGGGCGCGAGTTCGGCACGGTGACGGGGCGCAAGCGCCGCTGCGGCTGGTTCGACGCGGTTCTGGTGCGCCAGACCTGCACGACGAGCGGGGTGACGGGGATCGCGCTGACCAAGCTCGACGTGCTGGACGGGTTCGAGGAGCTGAGGATCTGCACGGGCTACGATCTCGACGGGGAGCGGCTCGACCATCTGCCGATGGCGGCAGCACTTCAGGCGCGGGTGCGGCCGGTCTACGAGACGCTGCCCGGCTGGGCGGAGACGACGGCCGGCGCGCGGAGCTGGGCGGAGCTGCCGGCGGCCGCGATCAAGTACGTGCGCCGGATCGAGGAGCTGATCGGCTGCCCGGTGGCGATGCTGTCCACGAGCCCCGAGCGCGAGGACACGATCCTCGTCACCGATCCGTTCGCGGCATGAGGGCGATGAGCTATCGTGCGCGGCGGCGCTGGGCGCTGGCGATCCTGCTGGTGGGGCTGCCGGTCTATGTCGTGGTGGCGGTAAACGTGGTCGAGTTGTTCGACCGGCCGCCGATCTGGATCGAGCTCGTCGTCTTCGTGGCGCTGGGGGTGGTCTGGGTGCTGCCGTTCCGGGCGGTCTTCCGCGGCATCGGCAAGCCGGCCCCGGGGGACGAGGAGCGATGACGACGGGAGGCACGATGCGACAGGTGATGGTCCTTGCTGCGGCCCTCACGGCGCCGGCGGCGCTCGGCGCCGAGGAGATTGGCGAGGTGACGACGGCGATCAAGATCCTCGGCGCCAACCACCGGATCGTCGTCGAGGCCTTCGACGATCCGAAGGTGGAGGGGGTGAGCTGCTTTGTCAGCCGCGCACGGACCGGCGGCATCAAGGGCTCTCTGGGGATCGCGGAGGACACGTCGGACGCCGCGATCAACTGCCAGCAGACCGGGCCGGTGACGTTCCGGGGCGAGCTCGAGGAGGGCGAGGAGGTGTTCGGGCGGCGCGCCTCGGTCCTGTTCAAGCGCATCCAGGTGGTGCGGTTCTTCGACGAGACGCGCGACGCTTTGGTCTATCTGACCTATTCCGACCGGATCATCGAGGGCAGCCCCAAGAACAGCGTCTCGGCGGTGGTGATCCGCGACTGGGATTGAGGCGGCTCGAGATCGCGGAGCCGGTGACGCTGGTCGGCGCGGGGCCGGTGCCGGCGCCGCTGCTCGCGCGCGCGCTCGCGCTCGCGCCGGTGCCGGTCGCGGCAGACGGCGGCGGCGACGTGGCGCTGCCGGGGGGGCGGCAGTTTCGCGCAGTGATCGGCGACATGGACAGCCTGCGCGACGCGGAAGGGCTGCGGGACCGCGGGGTCGCGCTGCATGCGATCGCCGAGCAGGAGAGCACGGATCTCGAGAAATGCCTGTATACGGTCGAGGCGCCGCTGTTCGTGGGCCTGGGGTTTCTCGGCGGGCGGGTGGACCATTCGCTCGCGGCGCTGAACGTGCTGGTGCGCTACGCGCGGGTGCCGGTGGTGCTGGCCGGGGCGGAGGACCTGTGCTTCGTCTGCCCGCCGGAGTTCGCGCTCGAGGTTACGGTGGGGGTGCGGGTGTCGCTGTTCCCGATGGGACTGGTCACGGGCAGGCTGAGCGAGGGGCTGCGCTGGCCGGTCGCCGGGCTCGCGATGGCGCCGGACGCGCGGGTGGGCACGTCGAACGAGGCGCTGGGCGGGCGGCTGCGGCTGGGGTTCGATGCCGCGCGGATGGTGGTGATCCTGCCGGTGGCGCTGCTGGAGGACGTGGTGGGGGTGCTGGGCCGGGATGGCGGGCCCGGGATTTGTCCAACTTGAAACTAGTAACAGGGGCAAAACTCCGGGCATTTCCGACCGGGTTGTCGGATAGCGGTTTGCGACGCGGTTATGGGCGCGCGTTTTGTCGGACGCTCACTCGGAGGTTGGATCAGGGTTGCCGGACGAGTTGCGAAAGGTGGGGAAC
>JBBQRM010000177.1:0-6293 GCA_038214855.1 Rhodobacterales bacterium
CACGGTCGAGATGCTGCGGCTGGCGCGGCCGCCCACCGCCCTTCTCGCCGCGTCGATCATGACCGCCTTCGGCGTGCTGAGGGCGGTACGCGAGCTCGGGCTCGAGCCGGGGCGCGACGTGTCGATCGTCACCCACGACGACGACCTGTCGTTCCTGCGCAACAGCGGCACGCCGCCGCTCTTCACCGCCACCCGCTCGTCGATCCGGGCGGCGGGACGGCGCACGGCCGAGATCCTGATCGCGCGCATCGGTGCGCCGCAGGCCGCACCGGTCCAGGAGGTCTGGCCGGCCGAGCTTATCCAGGGCCGCTCCACCGGCCCCGCCCCTTCGAGGAGAGACGATGCCTGAGACCCCAAGCTTCGCGTTCCGCCGCGCCGATTTTCCGCCGGGCTTCGTCTTCGGCACCGCGACCTCGGCCTATCAGATCGAAGGCGCACGCTTCGGCGGCGCCGGCCGCTGCCACTGGGACGACTTCGCCGCGACCCCCGGCAACACCGCCCGCGCCGAGGACGGGTCCACGGCCTGCGATCACTACCACCGCTGGGAGGAAGACCTCGACCTCGTGCGCGACGCGGGGCTCGACGCCTACCGCTTCTCGATGTCCTGGGCGCGGGTGATGCCTGAGGGGCGGGGTGCTGCGAACCCGGAGGGGCTCGACTACTACGACCGGCTGGTGGACGGGATGCTGGCGCGCGGGCTCCTGCCCTTCGCCACGCTCTATCACTGGGAGCTGCCCTCGCCGCTCGCCGATCTCGGCGGCTGGCGCAACCGCGACATCGCCGGATGGTTCGCGGATTATGCCGAAGTGATCATGGGACGGGTCGGCGACCGTCTCCATGCCACCGCGCCGATCAACGAGCCCTGGTGCGTCGCCTGGCTCAGCCATTTCCACGGCGACCACGCGCCCGGCGTGCGGGATATCCGCGCGGCGGCGCGGGCGATGCATCACGTCGGTCTCGCGCACGGGCGAGCCGTCGCGGCGATGCGGGCGATGGGGATGCGAAACCTCGGCGGGGTGCTGAACTTCGAGCGCGCGATGCCGGCGGACGACAGCGCCGAGGCCGCGGCGGCGACGCGGCGCTACGACGGTATCTACAATCGCTGGTTCGCGGGCGGGATGCTGGACGGCGCCTATCCGGCCGAGGTGCTCGAAGGGCTGGAGCCGCATCTGCCCGAGGGCTGGCAGGACGACATGGCGACGATCGCAGCACCGCTCGACTGGCTGGGGATCAACTACTACACCCGCAAGCTGATCGCCGCCGCGCCGGGCCCCTGGCCAGCGCTGCGCGAAGCCGGGGGGCCGCTGCCGAAGACCGACATGGGCTGGGAGATCCACCCGGAGGGGCTGCACCACTTCCTGACGCGGCTGCACGAGCTGGCGCCGGACCTGCCGCTCTACGTCACCGAGAACGGCATGGCGGCGGCGGAGCCCCAGGACGATGCGATGCGGATCGACTATCTCGACCACCACGTCGCGGCGGCGCGGCAGGCGATGGCAGAGGGCGTGCCGCTGAGGGGCTACTTCGTCTGGTCGCTGCTCGACAATTACGAGTGGGCGCTGGGTTACGACAAGCGGTTCGGGCTGGTGCACGTGGATTTCGAGACCCAGGCGCGGCGGCCGAAGGCGAGCTGGCGAGCGCTCCGCGCGGCTCTCGCGGGGTGACGGGAGGATGCGGCTTTCACGCCCTTTCACAGTGAAAGACGACAACAGCCACTGAAATCATTAGATAAAAACGAACGTTTTTACCATCTGTTAATTTCGTTCACGCGCCCTGTCCGATGCCGTAGGCGCTGAGAAAGACCGCGACGGCGGCGCGGGCGCTGCGGTCGAGCTCGGCTTCGGTGGGGGGATCGGCCATGTGGCCGAACAGGCGGCGGCGGAAGATGCCGGCCATCGCGAGCTCGGAGAACTGGTAGGCCGCGAGGGCCACGTCCTCGATGGCGAGCGTGCCGCGCGCCACCTCCTCGTCGAGGAACCGGCGCAGGATCCGGTTGCCGCGCTGACCGCCGCGCTCGTAGAAGCGCGCGCCGAGCTCGGGCATCCGCTCGCTGACGCCGATCACCGTGCGCTGCGCCCGGATCACCGGATCCGAGCAGATGAGGCGCGTCACCGTGACGGCGAAGCGGTAGAGCTTCTCGGCCACCGGGCACGGCCCCTCGAGCACGCGCTCGACATCGTAAAACAAGCGGTTGCGCTCGGCCTCGATCAGCGCCTCGAACAGATCCTCCTTGCCGGAGAAATAGACGTAGAGCGTGCCCTTGGAGGGCGCATCGCGCTCGAGACGGCGCAGAACAAGCTTTCGACCCAGGCCGAGACGCTGCGCCGCATCGATGCCGAGACAGAAGCCGCCCGCGCCGCCGTCCGCCAGGCCGAGGCGTCGAGGCAGGCGGTGGCGGCGGTGCTCTCCAACGCCCGCCGCACCGAAGAGCGGACGCGCAACCTCGTGGGCTCCAACGTCGCCTCGCAGGTCGCGCTCGACGACGCGACGGCGGCCCTCGACACGGCCGAGGCCGATCTCGCCGGCGCCGACGCCCAGATCGCGAGCGCGCAGGCGAATGTCGCAGTGCTCGAGGCCCAACGCGCCGAGACGGCCAGCGAAACGCGGGGCCTCCAGCTCGCCGTCGATCAGGCCGAACGCGACCTCCAGCTCACCCTGCTGCGCGCGCCCTTCGAGGGCGTGGTCACGAACCTGAGCGCCGAGCTCGGCGATCTCGTCGCCCCCGGCGCGCGGCTCGCGGCGATCGTGCCCCCGGACGCGCTCTACATCGAAGCTAACTACAAGGAGACGCAGCTCGGCGAGATCGCGCTGGGGGCGCCGGTGCGGATCGCGTTCGACGCGCTGCCCGGAAGCGAGTTCGCGGGCACCGTCACCTCGATCGCCCCCGCGACGGGGTCGATGTTCTCGCTCCTGCCCGCCGAGAACGCGACCGGCAACTTCACCAAGGTCGTCCAGCGCGTGCCGGTGCGCATCGACCTGCCGCAGGAGGCGCTCGACACCGGAGCGATGCGCGCGGGCCTCAGCGCCGTCGTCGAGATCGACAGCCGCAGCGCGCCGGCCGAGTAGCCGTCATGGCCGACACATCGGAGATCGTGGTCACGCCGCGCAAGGTCGCAGCGTTTCTCGCGATGGTCTTCGGCATGTTCATGGCGATCCTCGACATCCAGATCGTCTCGGCCTCGCTCGCCGAGATCCAGGCAGGGCCCGGCACCAGCGCCGACGAGATCTCCTGGGTCCAGACCTCGTATCTGATCGCCGAGGTCATCATGATCCCGCTGTCGGGATTCCTCGGCCGGGAGATGTCTACGCGCATTCTCTTCACCGTCTCGGCGGCGGGCTTCACCGCGGCGAGTTTCCTCTGCGCGACCGCGACCAACATCGACCAGATGATCGTCTATCGCGCGATCCAGGGCTTCATCGGCGGCGGCATGATCCCCGCCGTCTTCGCCGCCGCCTTCACGATCTTCCCCGCCTCCAAGCGCGCCGTGGTCTCGCCGATGATCGGGCTGGTGGCGACGCTGGCGCCGACCATCGGCCCGACGGTGGGCGGGTATCTGAGCCACGCGCTGTCGTGGCACTGGCTGTTCCTGGTCAACGTCGTCCCCGGCATCGCCGTCAGCATCGCGGCCTTCACGCTGATCGATTTCGACAAGCCGAACTGGAAGCTGTTCGCGAAGTTCGACTGGCTGGGGCTCGCGGCGATGGCGGCGTTCCTCGGCTCGCTCGAATTCGTGCTCGAGGAGGGGCCCGGCAACGACTGGCTGGCCGACCGCGCGGTGCTAATCACGGCGGTGACGATGGCGGTGGGCTGCGTGGTGTTCTTCTGGCGGGCGCTTTCGCGCGACGAGCCTGTGGTCGATCTTGCGGCGTTTCGCGACGTCAACTTCGCCTTCGGCTCGGTCTTCTCCTTCGTGATGGGGATCGGGCTCTACGGGCTTACCTATCTCTACCCGCTCTATCTCGCGAGCATCCGCGGCTACGACAGCCTGATGATCGGCGAGACGGTGTTCGTCAGCGGCCTCGCGACGTTTCTCACCGCGCCCTTGGCGGGGTTCCTGTCCGCCAAGATGGACCTGCGGCTGATGATGATGGCGGGATTCCTCGGCTTCGCGGCCAGCACCTGGATGCTGACCGGCATGACCGCGGACTGGGATTTCGGCGAGCTGCTGTTGCCCCAGGTGCTGCGCGGAGTGTCGCTGATGCTCTGCATGGTGCCGATCAACAACCTCGCGCGCGGCACATTGCCGCCGGAGCGGCTGAAGAACGCCTCCGGCCTCTACAACCTCACGCGCAACCTCGGCGGCGCGGTCGGGCTCGCGCTGATCAACACCGTGCTCGGCGAGCGCCAGGACCTGCACTACGCCCGGCTCGCCGACAGCGTGAGCTGGTCGAACCCCGAGGCGCTGCGCCAGCTCGACACGATGGCGCGCGGGCTGAGCGCGCAGGGGATCGACGGGGCGCGCGGCGCGCTGGCGCAGATGGTCGGGCGGGTGACGCAGCAGGCGGTGGTGATGTCGTTCATCGACGTCTTCACGCTGCTGACGCTGCTTTTCGCGTCGATTGCGGTGTTCGCGATGCTGATGCGCCGGCCTGCCGCCCGCGCCGCGCCCGCGCATTGAGGCGCGCGCGGAGCCGTTGACTCCGCCCGGCGTTGCGCGTGCAATGGCCCGCGGCGAAGGGCGCCGGGTCATCTCACGGAACATCCCCATGTATCGCATCGCACTTGCGGTCCTGCTTCTCGCTTTGGGTGTGGCGCTGGCCGCGGGCGGGATCTGGCTGATCGCGCTCGGCGGCTCCTGGGCCTATCTGCTGATCGGTCTCGCGCTCGCCCTCACCGGAGCGCTCGCCTGGGCGCGCCACCCGGCGGCGCTGTCGCTCTACGGGCTCACGCTGATCGCCACGCTCGTCTGGGCTTTGTGGGAGGTGGGGTTCGACTGGTGGGCGCTGTCGGCCCGCGGCTCGCTGCTGGTGGTGCTTGGGCTCCTGCTGCTGCCGCTGGCCGTCGGCTGGTGGCGGCACCCGGAGCGGGTGCACGGCAAGCTCGCCGCCGGTCCCGCCTCGGTCCTCGCGCTGGCGCTGGTGCTCAGCGCCGTCGTCGCCGGTGCCGCCGCGCTCAACGACCCGCACGAGCGCGCCGGCGCCTTTCCGCCGGCGCAGATGCGCGCCGAGGCGCAGGTCGAGGACGCGGGCGTGGCGCCGGGCGAGTGGCCCTCCTACGGCCGCACCCCCTACGGCCGGCGCTACTCGCCGCTCGACCAGATCACGCCCGCCAACGTCGGCGCCCTCGAGCCCGCCTGGATCTACCACACCGGCGAGCTGCGCGGGCCCGACGACCCCGGCGAAACCACCTATGAGGTGACGCCGCTGGTGGTGGACGACACGATGTACATCTGCACCCCCTTCGCGACGGTGATCGCGCTGGACCCGGTGACCGGCGACGAGAAATGGCGCTTCGACCCCGAGCTGAAGCAGCCGCCGAGCCAGACCACGCAGCACATGACCTGCCGCGGCGTCTCCTACTTCGACGGTGGCGATGCGACGGCACCGGTGGCCGAGACGGAGCCGGACGCGGCGCGGCTGGCGCAGAGCGCGGCGGAGGTGACGACGGACGCGGCCGGCGTGCCGCAGAACGTGGTCACCGGCCAGGCGCTGCCCGGAGCGCCGAACCCGCAGGTCGCCCGCGACGCGCCGGGCACGCCCGACGCCTCCGAGGCCTGCCGGCGGCGGCTGTTCGTGCCGACCTCGGACGGGCGGCTCATCTCGATCAGCGCCGAGACGGGCGAGATCTGTCCCGGCTTCGGCGGCGCGGACGGCACGGTGAACCTCTGGGCCAACATGCCCAACGTCACCCCGGGCTCGGCCTATTCGACCTCACCCCCCGTCGTCACCGACCGCCTCGTGATCGTCGGCGGAACGGTGAACGACAACGTCGCGACCACCTCCCCCTCGGGCGTGATCCGCGCCTACGACGTGATGACCGGCGCGCTGGTCTGGAACTTCGACTCCAAGAACCCCGACGCGCTCGCCCCGATCGCCGAGGGCGAGACCTATTCCCCGAACGCTCCCAACAGCTGGAGCGTCTCCTCCTGGGATCCAGAGCTCGGCCTCGTCTACATCCCGATGGGCAACCAGTCGCCCGACCAGTTCGGCGGCGACCGCAGCGAGGAGGTCGAGCGCTTCTCCGCCTCGGTGCTCGCGCTCGATGCCGCGACCGGCGAGGTCGCCTGGGTCTTCCAGACGGTGCACCACGACCTGTGGGACATGGACGTGCCGGCGCAGCCGAGCCTCGTCGA
>JBBQRM010000178.1:0-6281 GCA_038214855.1 Rhodobacterales bacterium
GACGGGCGGGACCTGATGGTCGGCCTCAAGACCGACCGGGTCTTCGAGGTGACGGTGCTCGACGAACTCGAGCCCGACGCCCCGCCGGGCTCGGGCATCCTCGGCCGTCGTCACGCCATCGCCGGCATCGGCCGGCGCAACGGCGCCTTCGTGACCGTACTCGACCTCGACCGCCTGCTCGGCGGCACGGACCTGTCCTCGGTGCCGGAGGACCCCGACGCCGACCGCGCCGCCTGTCCGCTCTCTTCGTCGTTCGCTCTTCAGTTGGATTGACCCAGTGCCCCAGACCGCCCGCCTGCAACGTGAGACCCCGCGGATCGACGACGACGTCCTGAGCGCGCGCGACTTCGAGAAGTTGTCGCAGTTCATCATGCGCAAGACCGGGATCAAGATGCCCGCCTCCAAGCGCCAGATGGTCGAGGGGCGGCTGCGCCGGCGGGTGCGCCTGCTTGGCTACCGCACCTTCTCGGACTACGCGCATTTCCTGTTCGAAGAGAACGGTCTCGAGCAGGAGATGCACATTGTCGTCGATGCGGTGACGACGAACAAGACCGACTTCTTCCGCGAGCCCGAGCATTTCGAGCTGCTCGAGCGCAAGCTGATCGCCGACATGGTCGCGGCCCGCAGGAGCTCCACCCCGCCGCTCCTGAAGTTCTGGAGTGCGGCGAGTTCGAACGGGTCGGAGGCCTTCTCGCTCGCGATGCTGCTCGCGGACGCCCAGGCCGCGCGGCGCAACTTCCGCTTCGCGATGCTCGCCACCGACATCTCGACCGCGATGATCGACGCGGGCGAGCGCGCGGTCTATCCCGAGGAGCAGGTGGTCCCCGTGCCGCAGGCGATGCGCGACCGCTACCTGATGCGCGCCGAGCGGCCGCTCGGCCGCGTCGAGGTGCGCGTCGTGCCGGAGCTGCGCCGCCGGGTGCAGTTCGGCCAGCTCAACCTGATGGACGCGACCTATCCGTTCGACCGCGACATCGACGTGATCTTCCTGCGCAACGTGCTGATCTACTTCGAGCGCGAGGACCAGGATGCGGTGATCCGCCGGCTGGTCGGGCATCTGCGGCCGCAGGGCTATCTGTTCCTCGGCCATTCGGAATCGATGATCGGCGCGGGCAGCCAGATGCGCCTGATCGCCCCGGCCGTCTTCCAGAAGAATTGAGGACCGATCCCGTGACCAGAGCTGACCCCACCGACGGCGCGCGGCGCAAGATCCGGGTGCTGATCGTCGACGACAGCGCCTCGGTGCGCCGGGCGCTGAGCGAGATCATCTCGGCCGATCCCGATCTCGAGGTCATGGCCACCGCGGTCGATCCCTATGCCGCGACCGAGCGCATCCGCGAGGAGGTGCCCGACGTGATGTTCCTCGACATCGAGATGCCGCGGATGGACGGGCTGACCTTCCTGCGCAAGATCATGGCGCAGCGGCCGATCCCGGTGGTGATCTGCTCGAGCATCGCCGGCGAGGGGTCGGACGCCTTCATGCAGGCGCTCGAGGCCGGTGCGGTCGACGTCGTCACCAAGCCGCGGATGGACACCACGCAGTTCCTCCAGGATTCGCGCATGCGCATCTGCGACGTAGCCAAGGCCGCGGCGCGGGCGCGCATGCGCAACACCCGCAAGGCCGCGCCGCCCAACCTCGTGGTCGAGGCCAAGCTCACCGCCGACGCCATCCTGCCGGCGCGGACAACCACGCGCGCGCAGGCCGAGCTCGCCACGATGCCGCCGACCGACCGGGTGATCTGCATCGGCGCTTCCACCGGCGGCACCGAGGCCCTGCGCGTCGTGCTCCAGGCGCTGCCGGCAAATGCGCCGGGCATCGTCATCGTCCAGCACATGCCCGAGCGCTTCACCGACGCCTTCGCCCGTCGGTTGAACGCAACCTGCGTCATCGCCGTCAAGGAGGCCGAGAGCGGCGATCCGGTGCTGCCGGGCCGGGCGTTGATCGCCCCGGGCAACCGGCACATGCTGATGCGCAGGCGCGGCCGCGAGTACACCGTCGAGATCGTCGACGGTCCGCATGTCGCGCGCCATCGTCCCTCGGTCGACGTGCTGTTCCGCGCCGCCGCCCAGTGCGCGGGGCGCAACGCGATGGGCATGCTGCTCACCGGCATGGGCGACGACGGCGCCCGCGGGCTGAAGGAAATGCGCGATGCCGGCGCCTGGACCGTCGCCCAGGACGAGGCGACCTCGGTGGTCTTCGGCATGCCCAAGGAAGCGATCGAGCGCGGCGCGGCCTGCAAGGTGCTGCCGCTCGGCAAGATGGCCGACGAGATATTGAGCCTCGCGCGCCAGTCTACCGCAAGGACGGGGTCGGACCGATAAACATGATGGCCGAAGTGGAGATCGTCGATCGCGTGATGGATGCGCGCCGCGCCTGCGTCGAGGATCTAGACGGGGTGGCGCAGCTCCTGAGCCAGACGCACTCGGCGCTGGGCGAGCTCCAGGGCGTGCTGGGGGACCTCCTGTCCTCGGCTGGCGAACGCAGCCTGCGCGTCGATCCGCTGGTCGAGATCGACCAGGCGCTGGCAGCCCTGCGCCAGACGCTCGACGGGGTGGCGGGCAAGCTCACCACCGACCGGACGCTCGCCGCCTGCCGCGGCCTCAGCCAGTCGACGCTCGACACCAACCGCACCAGCCTCGAATTCCGGATGCACGCGACGCTGACCGCGATCACCGTCGCCTCGATGCGCGAACGCAACCAGCAGCTCGAGGCTTATGTCGAATCGCTGGTCTCCATCGGCGCCAATCTCACGCAGATCTCGGGCCAGGTCAGCCGGCGGATCAAGCGCACCATCGCCGCGCGTGCCGAGGCGCTGGTGGAGTTCGACGAGGCGGCGGCGGATTTCGACGCGCTCGGCCGGGCGCTCGCCGCGAACGGCGGCCGTGTGGTCCGCCCCCCCCGCCCGCAGATCGCGGCGCCGCAGGTCACGGGCGCACCCGCACCCGATGAGGCGCCGGCCTCCGAGCTCGACGCCGCCGCCTCCAGGCTCGAGGTCCAGACCCGCTCCGAGCTCGGCCGGCTGGTCGAGATGCTCCAGTTCACCGACGCCTTCGCCCAGCGCTCGGCGCATGTCGCCAAGGCGCTCAAGCGCGCCGAGCAAGCCCCCGCGGCGCGCGCCAAGGCGATCTACGGCGTCTGCCTGGCGCAGTCCGAGGACATGCTCGCCGAGATGCGGCGGACCTGCACCGGGCTCGTCGGCTCGCTCCAGTCCTTCGCCGCCGAGGCGCAGGCGGCGCGCGCGATCTTCGACCGCAAGGTCCAGAGCGGCGATCTCAAGGAGGTGCTCGCGGCACGCGCCCGCAGCCTCGATCTCGCGATACGAAACGTCCGGCGCATCGCGCCGCGCTTCGATGCGATCGCCGCCAAGACCAACGACATCATCGGCGCCTCGCTCGAGATCCGAACCTCGCTCGACGATCTCGCCACGACCAGTGGCGAGATCATGCTCGCTTCGGTCAACGCCGGGCTGATCGCGAGCCGGATGTCGGCGGCCGGCGGGCCGCTCGCGATCCTCGCCGCGACCGCCCAGGCGCAGTCGCAGGGCTCGTCGGCGCAGATCCGCGAGACGATGGCGCATTTCCACACGTTGATCGCGACCGTGGACGATGTGGACATCCCCGGGCTCAGGGCCGCCCTCGACGGCTTCTCCGACACCGCCGAGCGGCTGAACACCGAGGCGCGGCAGGTCCTCGAGAAGACGATGTCGCTCGATGCGACCAGCGACCGGGTTGCCCATATCCTCGGCACGATCGAGGAGATCGCCGAGATCGTCGGCACGCGGCTCGAGACGGTTCAGGAGACGCTCGGTGTCTTCGAGCAAGCGCTCCAAGCGGTCCGCGTCAAGGCCGAATGGATCGAGCTGGCCCCCGAGGACCGGGGCGAGGTGGACCTCTCCGACCTCCGCGCGCTCTACACGATGCAGGTCGAGCGCGACATCCACGACCGCGCACTGGGGCTCGAGCCCGAGCCGGCACCCGAGCCCGCCTCTGCCGATCTCGACGACATCCTGTTCTGATACACGTGCCGCCTGAACCGCCCGGATGCGCGTCTCGTTCACCTGAGCGGTAGCCTCAGCCTGCGGCGTGCACAGCGATCCGGAACGTATCGTCCCTGGCCGGAACCCGGGTGTCCGGACCTGCGAGGCGTCAAGGAATCCTAACGAAACGTAAAAACGCCAATTTTTCTCCAAGGATTTCAAGGGTCCTCTCGATGTTGCACGGTGCAACATCGGATGTTGCACGGGGCGACCCGTCGCGCGTCCCTTGCCGGCACCACCTCGCGCCGCTATGCCCGCATGCGGAGCGGAGGACTGCGATGGGCGAGCGCATCCTGAACGGCCTCGCGGTCGCGGTGGCGGCGATCTGCCTTGCGCCGATCCTCGCGGCGGCGGTGGCCGCGCTCGGCGGCGATCTCGCGACCTGGCACGGGCTGATGGGTAGCGTGCTGCCCGGCTATGCCGCGAACACCCTGCTCCTGGCTGCGTTGGTCGCCCTGGGGGCCGCGGCGGTCGGTACGGGGGCCGCCTGGCTCGTCAGCATGCACCGCTTCCCCGGCGCCCGGCTGCTCGAGGTGCTGCTGGTGCTGCCGCTCGCCTTCCCCGCCTATGTGCTCGCCTATGCCTATACCGACCTGCTGTCGCATCCCGGGCCGGTGCAGACCGGCCTTCGGGCGCTGACCGGATGGGGGCCGCGGGACTACTGGTTCCCCGAAATCCGCTCGCTGCCGGGTGCCGCGGTGATGCTCACCTGCGTGCTCTATCCGTACGTCTACCTGCTGGCGCGGACCGCCTTCGGCCAGCAGTCCGCGCATGCCTATCTCGCGGCGCGAACGCTGGGGCAGGGGCCATGGCGGGCGCTCTGGCGCGTCGCCCTGCCGATGGCCCGGCCCGCGATCGCGGGCGGTGTGCTGCTCGCGGTGATGGAGACGATCGCCGATTACGGGACGGTGGCGCATTTCGGGGTCAGGACCTTCTCGACCGGCATCTACCAGGCCTGGTTCTCGATGAGCGACCGCGCTGCCGCAGCACAGCTCGCCTTCGTCCTGCTGCTCTTCGCCCTCCTGCTCGCCTTCGTCGAGCGGGTGCAGCGGGGACAGGCGCGGGTGCACATGCGCTCGACCCGGCAGGGCGCGCATGTCCGTGAGCCGCTCCAGGGCGCGGCCGGCTGGGCCGCGACGGCGGCCTGCGCGCTGCCGGTGCTGGTGGGCTTCGCACTGCCGGTCGCGGTGCTGGGGACGATGGCCGCGGGATCGGGGCAGAGCCTGCTCGACACGCGCTACCTAGGGTTCGTGCGCAACTCGCTGACGCTCGCGGGGATCGCGGCGCTGGTGACGGTGGCGGGCGCGGTGGTGGTGGGGTTCCGGGCGCGGCTCCTGCCGGGGCGGGGCTCGCGGGCGCTGCTGCTCGCGGCCGGGCTCGGCTATGCGGTGCCGGGGGGGGTGATCGCGGTCGGGTTGATGGTGCCGTTCGCGGGGCTCGACAACGCGCTCGACGGCTTCGCGCGGGCGCGGTTCGGGGTCTCGACGGGGCTTCTGTTCACCGGATCGATCTGGCTCCTGGTGCTCGCGTACCTGGCGCGGTTCATGGCGGTGGCGCTCAATACTCTGGATGCGGGCTATGCGACGGTCAGCCCGCGGATGGACGCGGTGGCGCGGACTTTGGGGCGGACGCCGCCGCGGGTGCTGGGGTCGGTGCATCTGCCGATCCTGCGGGGCAGCGTGCTGACGGCGCTGCTGCTGGTGTTTGTCGATGTGATGAAGGAGCTGCCGGCGACGATGATCATGCGGCCGTTCGATTTCGACACGCTGGCGGTGCAGGCGCACCGGCTGGCGTCGGACGAGCGGCTGGACCAGGCGGCGGTGCCGAGCCTGGTGATCGTGGCCCTCGGCCTCTTGCCGGTGATCCTGGTCTGCCGCAGCCTCGCCTCCCGCGAGCGGGTGGGCGTGGCGCACGGGACGGCGCAGGCCGTGCCCTGAGGCCGGGCGAGGCTGTGGCCGGGGATGTGCTCAAGGTTGAGCAAACCTGGAAGGTGTTGTTGCAGCTTGGTTTTTTGTGGGTCATTAACCACAGGGAAAGGATTTGGACCGGTTGCTCAAGGTGCCGGAGGGGCTGCCGGGACCGCGCAGGCGGAGCCGAGGCTGGGAACGTTGAGCCCTGTGCCAGCCGCCGCCGATCCGACGGCGCACGCAGCTCGTGGAAAGGAAAGTGCGGAGTGCCGGTGACGGCCGCTGTGCGGGACTTTCCTGCCGTCCGCGCCTCTGGTAACGAATAACCGATGTTGTC
>JBBQRM010000179.1:0-6276 GCA_038214855.1 Rhodobacterales bacterium
GGCCGGCGCGCAGCGCGATGCAGTCGGGTCAGGCGAACACCCGCGAGTGGGTGCTGGAGTTCGTGCCCGCGGAGGCGAAGTTCCTCGACCCGCTGATGGGCTGGACCGGATCGCGCGACATGAACTCCCAGGTGACCTTGCGATTCGACAGCCGCGAGGCGGCGGTGGCCTATGCCGAGGAGGCGGGGCTCGCCTATCAGCTGCTCGAGCCGAAGCCGCGGCGGCACATCCTGCGGACGAACGGCTACGGCGACAACTTCTCGGCGAGCCGCCGCGCAGCCTGGACGCATTGAACACGGCCCCGTAGCTCAGCTGGATAGAGCGTCGGTCTTCTAAACCGAATGTCGCAGGTTCGAGCCCTGCCGGGGTCGCCAATCCTCACGCCGATCAGGTGGTGCGCGCGATCACGTCCGGGACGATGCCCGAGCGGGCAATGTAGGGCGCGACATCGAGGCCGCGGAAGAGGCCGTGGTCGGTGACCAGGATGGTGCCGACGCCCGCCGCCGCGCCGCCGAGCACATCGGTGTGGAGCGTGTCGCCGACCATGGCGATGCGCGTCCGTGGCAGGTGGCCCAGGCGCTCGATCGCGGCATCGAAGGCCTCCGGGTAGGGCTTGCCGAAGAACGCGGGCGGCTGACCGGTGGCGGCGGCGATCTCGTGGGCGAAATGGCCGGGCTCAAGCGTGAGACCGCCTTCGCGCGGGGCGACGATGTCCGGGTTGGCGACGACGAGCGGCCGGGGGCGGGGGGCACTCAGCGCGGCTGCGAGCGCTGCCTGACGGGTCGCGTCCCAGCCCTCGGCGCCGAGGAACAGGAAGCCGTCGGCGCGTGTCAGAAGGCCGGGGTCCGCGTCGAGCGCCTGCACGCGGGCGGGAATGTCGTCGAAGCGCGCGCCGGGGGCGGTGATCGCGGCCCAAAGGTGGCGCGCCGGCCAGCGCGACAGCGCCGCGGCGGCGACGTCGCGGCTCGCCACGACCTCGTCGGGCGCGAAGTCGAAGCCGAGGCGGCGGTATTTCTCCAGCGCCGCCGCACGGGTGTAGCTCGCGGCATTGGTGAGAACGACGAGGCGTTTGCCGAGTGCGCGCAGCGCCGCCATCCGCGCCACGGCGCCGGGAACCGGAGTCTCGCCGACGTTGAGGACGCCGAAGGCGTCGAGGATGAAGCCGTCGTAGCGCTCCGCCACGTCCGCGAGGCTCGCTACGTGCCGCGAGGCCGCCGGGAACACCGCGGTCGGTAGCTGCGACCGAAGTCCCTCGTAGCGCGCGAAGGCCCAGGCGGCATCGCGGCCCGCGGCGGTGTCCATGCGAACGTCCCCCTTCAGACCGATGAATAGCCGCCCTCGATCATCACCAGCGCGCCGTTGACCAGCTCCGCCGCCGGCGAGGCGAGGTAGAGCGCGAGATCGGCGATCTCGACCGGCTCGCCGAAGCGGCCGAGCGGGGTCGCCGCACGCATCGGCCCGCCCTTTTCCTCCGGACCCCAGACCTCGCGGCCCATCGGCGTCATCACCACCGTTGGGCAGATCGCGTTCACCTGGACGTTGTACCGTGCCCATTCCGACATCAGCGACTTGGTCAGCGCGTTCAGGCCACCCTTGGCGCTGGAATAGGCGGCGTGGTCTTCGAGCGCGATCACGCCGGCCTGCGAGGAGATGTTGACGATCTTGCCCCAGCGCTGGGCGATCATCGCCGGCGCGAGCGCCTGCGCGAGCAGGAACGGCGCGCGCAGGTTCACCGCCATCGCCCGGTCCCAGTCCGCCACGTCGAGCTCGAGCGCCGGGGCGACGACCGCGATCCCGGCGCAGTTCACCAGGATGTCGACGGTGCCGCGCGCGGCCAGCGCCTCGGCCGCGACGCTGCGCGGTCCATCGACGCTGGCGAGGTCGGCGGCGAGGCAGAGGCAGTCGCGGCCCCGCGCATGGACGGCGGCCGCGACCGGCTCCAGCGCCTCCACCGTGCGCGCGACCGCGACGATGTCGGCGCCGGCATCGGCGAAGACGTCGCAGATCGTGGCACCGATGCCGCGCGAGGCGCCGGTGACCAGCGCCGTTCGGCCGGCGAGCGAGAAGCGGTCGGTCCAGCGGGACAAGGGCGTCACTCCAGGTTGGTGTGGCGGGCGCGCATGGTCTCGGCGCTCTCGCCCAGCGCCTCGCGCAGGTGCAGCACCAGAAGCTCGAAGACCACGAACTGCGTCCCCTCGTAGAGCGAGCCCATCGGCAGCACCGAGCCTGCGCCCGCATCGTCGGCCATCGTCTGCGCGCTGAGCACCAGCACCGTGTCGCAGGCGCGCGGCACCGCACCCTCCGGCTGCGCCGTGACGCAGGCTGTGCACGCCCCCGCGCCGCGCGCGACCGCGACGACGGCCGCGATGGTCGCGAAATGCCCCGGCCCGGCGCTGACCAGCAGCAGGTCGCCCTCCCCCAGCGGCGGCACGCTCATGTCGCCCACCACATGCGCGTCGAGGCCGAGATGGACGAGCCGCATCGCGAGCGCGCGCATCATCAGCCCTTCGCGCCCGACGCCGTGCAGCGCGATCCGCCGGGCCGTCCGGATCTCCTGGGCGAGGGCTGCCACCGCATGCGGATCGGTGCCCGCGACGGCGCGGCCGAGGTCGGCGATGGCCCGGACGGCATGGGCGGTGAAATCGAGCATGGGCGGCTCCTAGCCGGGGGGAAAGACCGCGTCGAGCGCCGTGTCGATGAGCCCGCATTCGTGGAGGAGGTCGAGCACGGTATAGCGGCTGCGGATGTAGCGGCTCGCGGCGACGGTGGCACGCAGGTGCGCGGCGTCCACGCCGATGTCGGCAGCGTCGGTCGGGGCACCGGCGGCGGCGAGCATCGCCCGCGCCTCGGCCGCGCGCGGCAGATGCGCGGCCAGCCGGTCGCGCAGCGCGGGCCAGGCTGTGCGAACCGCCTCGACGCGGGCGCGGTGCGCGGCGGGGCCGAGCGTCTTGGCCGCCGTCTCCTGCCCGGCGCGGGCGGCGACGGCGGGGTCGGGGAACGCCGCGACGATGGCGGCGGCGACGGTCCGCGGGTCGGGGGCTGCGGCCACGACGGCGGTGGGGTCGAGACGCGCGAGGTCCTGGCCGATGAGCCAGTCGTAGAGGCCGAGCACCGACAGCGCCCCGATGGCGACGCAGGCGCCGTGGGCGACGCGCTCGCCGCGGTGGGTAAGATCCTGCATCTCCCAGACATGGGCGATCTGGTGGTCGGCGCCGGAGGCCGGCCGCGAGCTGCCGTGAAACTCCATCGCGAGCCCGACCGCGGTCAGCCCGACGAAGAGCCCCGCGAGCGCCGTCGGCTCGGCCGCGCCGACGGCCTCAGGCGCGGCGAGCCAGGCGCGCAGATTGTCCTGCACCAGCGGCCAGGCGTCGGCGTCGAGCGGCTCGATCCCCAGCGCGTCCGCGACGATCCAGTCGCCGCCCGCCGGCAGCTTGCCCGCAAGATCGCCGTAGCCCCAGCCGGCCATCCGCGGGGGGGCGGCGGCGATGACGGCGAGGTCGGCGAGGATCGCGCGCGGCGGGCGGCAGGGGATGGTCTTCTTGAAGCCCGCATCGACCAGCGGTGCGCCGGCGGAGGAATAGCCGTCCATCGAGGCCGCGGTCGGCACGCAGAGATATGGCCGGTCGAGGCTGTGGGCCGCGTATTTCACCAGGTCGTTGATCACCCCAGAACCCACGGCGACCGGGACCGCCGCGCCCTCCGCCATTGCCGCCGCCAGCTCGTCGCCGAGCGCGCGGGCGGGCTTCAGCCGCGGCGTGCCGGGCAGGACCTGCGTCCGGACGGCGATCCCGGCCGCGCCCAGCACCTCGGCGAGCCGGGCGCCTGCGGCGAGATGGGTGTTGTCGTCGGCGATCAGCCAGGCGGAGGCCTCGCCGAAGACCCGGCGGAACAGCGAGGGTGCGGCATCGAACGCGCCGTCGCTCAGCTCGACCGCCTCGATCGCCCGCGAGCGCGCGACCGCGGGTCCGACGATCCGCGTCATCTGCGCCCGCCAGTCGCTCATGCCGATACGTTCCGCGGGATCGCCAGGCCCTGCGCGTCGAAGAGGTGCAGGCGCCGCTCCGGCAGCACCACGCCGCAGACCTCGTCGTCCTTCCACGGATCCTCCCCGTCGGTGCGCGCGATGATCTGATCGCCGGCATCGGTGCGCAGATAGATGTAGCTCTCGCCGCCGAGGACCTCCTTGACCTCGACGCGCGCATCGAACGCGCCCGTCCCCGCCGGGGCGAGCCCCACGTGCTCGGGGCGCACCCCGAGCCGCACGGCGCCGCGTGCCGCCACCGACAGCCGCGCCGCGCCGTAGCCGAGGCCGCCGTTGCCTTCCCGCACGTCGAGAAAGTTCATGCTCGGGGCGCCGATGAAGCCCGCGACGAACTCGGTGCAGGGATGGTGGTAGAGCTCGAGCGGCGGGCCTGTCTGTTCGATGCGCCCCGCGCGCAGAACCACGATCCGGTCGGCCATGGTCATCGCCTCGACCTGATCGTGGGTGACGTAGATCATCGTGGCGCCGAGCTGCTTGTGCAGGGTCTCGAGCTCGATGCGCATCTGGATGCGCAGCTTGGCGTCGAGATTGCTGAGCGGCTCGTCGAACAGGAACACCTTCGGCTCCTTGACGATCGCCCGGCCGATGGCGACGCGCTGGCGCTGGCCGCCGGACAGATGCGCGGGCCTCCGGTCGAGGTAGTCGCCGAGCTGGAGGATGCGCGCCGCCTCCTCGACCCGCGCCTCCCGCTCGGCGGCAGGGACGCGGTTCACCTTCATGCCGAATTCCATGTTCTGGCGCACGCTCATGTGCGGATAGAGCGCGTAGGACTGGAACACCATCGCCACCCCGCGCTCCGAGGGCTCGATCCGCGTCACGTCCTGCCCGCCGATGCCGATCGCGCCCGACGAGATGTCCTCGAGCCCGGCGATGGCGCGCAACAGCGTGGACTTGCCGCAGCCCGAGGGGCCGACGAAGACGACGAAGGCGCCGTCGGGCACATCGAGCGTGATGTCGTGCAGCGCCTGGGTGGCGCCGTAGAACTTGTTCACCGCCGTGAGGCTCACCTCGGCCATCGCGCCCCTCCCCGGCAGCCATTTTCCGGTTGACTCGCCGCTGGTTTGATACATTTATATCCTGGGCGTTACAAATGGAAAATCAACCGTAGACGCCAGACCCGGATGGGAGGGATTCATGAGACTGCACACATACGGAAGCGCCTGCGCGCTCGCGGCGGCGCTGGGCGTGGGTTTCGCCGGCGCGGCCGGTGCCTGGACGCTGGAAGAGGCCGCCGAGCCCTATGCGGGCACGGTGGTCGATGTCGTCTTCCTGCTGCGGCCCGGCTACGAGGCGGCCAAGCAGATGATCCCGGAATTCGAGGAGAAGACCGGGATCGAGATCAACTTCATCGACCATCCCTACGAGAACGCGCTCGGCGATCAGGTCCGCGACTTCGTCGCCGGCGGCGATCTCGACATCGCGCTGATCGACCTGGTGTGGATCGGCAACTTCGCGGAGAACGGCTGGATCGTGCCGATCGAGGAATTCACCTCGAACCCGGAGCTCGCGGACCCCGATCTCGATCTCGACGACTTCTTCCCGCTGGTGCTCGACGCCTTCGGCAGCTGGGACGGGACGGTCTACGGCCTGCCCTTCGACAATTACTCGGGGCTCCTGTTCTACAACCGATGCATGCTCGAGGAGGCCGGCTTCGACGGTCCGCCCGAGACCTGGGAGGAGCTGAAGGACACCTACGGCCCGGCGCTGACCAAGGACGGCAAATACGCTTATGCCCTCCAGTCCAAGCGCAACGAGACCCAGTCCGCCGACAGCTTCGCGCGGATGCTCTGGCCCTTCGGCGGCTCGTTCCTCGACGCGGATTTCCGCTCCAACCTCAACTCGCCCGAGAGCCAGGCGGGGCTCGAGTTCCGCCAGGACCTGATGCAGTACATGCCTGAGGGGATCGTCGCCTGGGACCACGCCGAAACCGTCAACGGTCTCGCGCAGGGCGACGTCGCGATGATCACCGAATGGTCGGCCTTCTACCCGTCGCTCAAGGATCCCGAGACCTCGCGCATCGGCGATTGCCTCGCCGTGGCTCCCGAGCCGTCGGGTCCCGCCGGCCGCAAGCCCGCGCTGGGCGGCTTCAGCCTCGCGGTGGCGAGCCAGGCGGACGCGGACGAGCGGGCGGCGGCCTGGCTCTTCATCCAGTGGATCACCTCCAAGGAGAACGCGCCGCGATATCTCGAGCTCGGCGGCGTGCCGGCGCGCCAGTCGGTCTACGCGGCCGAGGG
>JBBQRM010000180.1:0-6268 GCA_038214855.1 Rhodobacterales bacterium
CCGAGGAAGCCAGCGACGAGGAACGCGCCGTGGCGTTCGCCAAGGCGCTGGCGCGGCGGGCGGTCATTGCCTGGGAGGGCATCGGCGATGCTGGCGGCGACCCCATCGACCCGAGCCCGGAAGCCATCGACGCGCTGCTCGACGTCTGGCCGATCTTCGAAGCCTTCCAGCTGACCTACGTCTCCAAGGGCCTGCTGCTGGAACAGGAAAAAAACGTCTCCGCGCCCTTGCCGAATGGTCCTTCGGCGGGGGCGACCGCTACTGCCAAGCCTGTGCGCAAGCCTGCCCGGACTGCCCGGCGCGGCTGAACCGTCCGAAAGCGCCGGAAGGTTGGCAGGTCTGGGACCTGGTCGGCCGTCTCGGCGGCCAGCTTCGCGTGCTGCCCGGGGCTGTGATCGGCTGGGACATGTCGGCAGCGCTCGCCCTCGGTAAGGCGCTCGGCGTGCCGCCCCTCGCCATGGCCGAACTGCTGCCCGTCATCGAAGCGGTGATGGTCGCCAAGCTCAATGAACAGATGGATCATTCAAATGGCTGAGAAGCGAGTGTCCGTCCGCCTCGCTGCGGTCGGCGGACGTCAGGTGCGCGCCGAACTGGAAGGCGTGGGTGAAGCCGGGTCGCGCGGGTTCGGACGGCTGAGCCGCGAGATGGAAGCGGCCAACGCCCGGCTCGCGGCGTTTTCCCGCCGCGTCGCCGTGGCTGCCGCCGCCGCCGTGGCCGCCGCTGCTGCCGCTGGCGTGGCGATGATCCGCTCCGGTCTCCAGACGGTCGATGCGCAGGCCAAGCTCGCGCAGTCCCTCGGCACCACAGTGGCCTCGATCCAGACGCTGGAGCGCGCAGGCGAGTTGGCGGGGGTTTCCATGTCCGGCATCGAGCAGGCCACCAAGGATCTGACGCGCCGTCTCAGCCAGGCGGCCGCCGGGACCGGCCCGGCTGCAGACGCGCTCGACCGGCTCGGGCTCTCTGCCACCGAGCTGATCGCGCTGCCGCTGGATCAGCGAGTGGGCGCGATCAACGCGGCCATCGAGAACTTCGTGCCTGCCGCAGAGCGCGCCGCCGTGGCGGGCCAGCTCTTCGGCGAGGAAGGCTCGATCGCGATGTCTCGGATCGACACCGCGACGCTGCGCCAGGCGACCGAGGACGTGCTCGCCTTTGGGGTCGTCGTCTCGGAGCAGGACGCCGACCAGATCGAGCGGACGAACGATGCCATCTCAAGGCTCGGTCTGATCTGGCGCGGGCTGTCGAACCAGCTGGCCGTCGCCGCAGCCCCCGCGCTGGAAGCCGTCGCGAACGCCATGGCGGCGGTCGCGAGCAGGACCGGCCCACTCGGCATCGCCATCCGCGGTCTCTTCGACAACATCGGCCGTCTCACCACCTACGCCGCGACCTTCGCGGCCTTCCTCGCGGGTCGCTGGGTGGCCGGGATGGCCGCTGCAGCGCTCTCGGTGCGTGGCCTTGCCACAGCGCTCGTCGTCCTGCGCGGGGCGCTGATCCGCACCGGGATCGGGGCGTTGATCGTCGGTGCGGGCGAACTCGTCTATCAGTTCACGCGCCTTGTGGAGCGCGTCGGTGGCGTAGGCGAGGCGTTTCGGCTGCTGTCGGATCTGGCGTCCGAAGTCTGGGGCCGCGTGGGCCTCGCGCTTGACGCTGCCCTGGCCCGCATGGCTGCGGGATGGGAGGGGCTGAAGGCCACGGCGCTGACCGCGCTCGATGGCGCCATCACCGGCGTCGTCAGCTTCGGCGATCGTTCCGCGGCGGTCTTTCAGGGTTCTTTCGATGCGATGAAGGCGATCTGGGGGCGTCTCCCCGGCGCCATCGGCGACTTCGCCTTCCAGGCCGCGAATGGGCTGATCGGGGGCGTGGAGGCCATGCTGAACGGAGTCGTCACCCGCATCAACGGCTTCATTGCGGCGCTGAATGGCGCTCTGGACCTGCTTCCCGAATGGGCGACCGGCGAAGGCGGCGTGCGGATCGGTACGCTCGATCCGGTCGCACTCGGCCGGGTTGACAATCCGTTCGCCGGCGCTGCCGAGGCGGCGGGCGCCGCGGCTGCCGATGCGTTTTCCGCAGCCCTGGCGCGCAGCTATGTCGATGCACCTGACCTTGGTCTCGGGGCGGCTGCCGAGGATGCCCGCGCCCGGGCCGACGGCTACCGAGAGGCGGGTCGCATGCTAAGCGATGCCGCAACCCGGCCGCTGGCCGCATGGGATGCGCTGAAGGCTGCCATCGCGGGCAGCGGGTCGGGGTCGGAAGCCGCCCTCCAGGATGCCACGACTGCTGCGGCGGATCTGGGCACGGCGATGGACGGTGCCGGGCGCGCGGCAACGGATGCGGGTGTTGCCGCCAGTGCGGCGGCTGCTGCAGCGAAGCCCGACGCCCAGGCCGCAGTCACCGGCTGGCAGGCGGTCACAGCGGCGCTGTCGGACTACGCCAGCAAGGCGCGCGTGATCGGCGGCGATATCGGCCAGAGCCTCGTCGGCGCCTTCCAGTCGGCCGAGAACGCGGTGGGCGAGTTCGTGAAGACCGGCAAGCTGAACTTCCGCGACCTCGTTACTTCGCTGCTCGCCGATCTCGCCAAGCTGGCTGCGCGCCGGTTCATCCTTGGACCCATCGCCAATGCATTGTCCGGCGCGCTCGGTGGCGCGGGCGGCATTTTCGCCGACATCCTGCATGCGGGCGGCATGGTCGGGTCCGCGGGGCCCTCGCGGATGGTCCCGGCGATGGCTTTCGCGGCGGCACCCCGGATGCATTCGGGCGGCATGGCCGGGCTGCGCCACGACGAGGTGCCCGCGATCCTGCAGCGGGGCGAGCGGGTGCTGTCACGCCGCGAGGCTCAGTCTTACGGCGCAGGCGGCGGGGTCAACGTCACCATCATGGCCCGCGACGCCGAAAGCTTCCGGCAATCGCGCACGCAGGTCGCGGCAGACATCGCCCGCGCGGTCTCGCTCGGCCGGAGGGGCATGTGAGTGCGACCCCGCAAGTGGGAGCCGGTTGCGGTGGCCAGAGCACGAACCATGGAGAGACTTGATGGCGTTTCATGAGGTTCGTTTTCCCGACACCATCAGCCGGGGCGCGCGGGGCGGGCCGGAACGACGCACGCAGATCGTCGAACTGGCCTCGGGCGACGAGGAGCGCAATGCCAGCTGGGCCAACTCGCGGCGCCGCTACGATGTCGCCTACGGCATCCGCCGCGCCGACGATCTGGCGGCAGTCGTGGCCTTCTTCGAGGCGCGCAACGGCCGCCTGCATGGCTTCCGTTTCAAGGATTGGGGCGACCACAAGTCCTGCCTGCCATCCGGCACCTCATCGCCCTCCGATCAATCGATCGGCACCGGGGACGGCACGACCACCGCGTTCCAGCTGGTCAAGCGTTACGCCTCCGGTGCGCAGTCCTGGACGCGGACCATCGCCAAGCCGGTCGCGGGCACCGTGCGCATCGCGCTGGCGGGCATTGAGCAGCCATCCGGCTGGTCGGTCAATACAACAACCGGTGTCGTCACCTTCAGTGCCGCGCCGGGCGCTGGCGTCGCGGTCACCGCCGGCTTCGAATTCGACGTGCCCGTCCGCTTCGACACCGACGCGCTCGACGTCACCCTCGACCTCGAGCGGCTCGGCTCGATCACGTCCATTCCGCTTCTGGAATTGCGCCGATGAAGACCTTCGACAACGACTTGCAGTCCCATCTTGACGATGGAACGACGACACTCGCCTGGTGCTGGCGCATCCTGCGTGCGGACGGCGTGACCTTCGGGTTCACCGACCACGACCGGACGCTGAGTTTCGACGGCACCGACTTCGAGCCCGAAAGCGGGCTGACGGCGTCCGAGGTGCGCTCGGGCTCGGACCTCTCGGTCGATGCGCAGGATGCCGAAGGCGTGCTGACCTCGGACCGGATCACCGAGACTGACATCCTCGACGGCCGCTGGGATAACGCGGAGGTCGAGGTCTGGCGGGTGAACTGGTCGGACCCGACACAACGTCTGTTGATGCGCCGGGGCGCCATCGGCCAGATCCGGCGCGGGCGGCTGTTCTTCGTTGCCGAAGTGCGCTCGCTCGCCCATGTGCTGGGGCAGACGGTCGGGCGGACATTCCAGGCGACCTGCGACGCGGCGCTCGGAGATGCACGCTGCGGAGTCGATCTCGACGATCCCGTTTTCAGGGGCACCGGCGCCGCCATCGACATCCTGCGCGACCGCGCCTTCACCGCCTCGGGTCTCGGCGGCTTCTCCTCAGGCTGGTTCACCTTCGGCACGGTTGAGTGGACGAGCGGCGTCAATGCAGGGCGGCGGGCAGAGATCATCGCGCATGACGTGACCGACGGCATCGCGGTGCTAACGCTGCTCGAAGCACCGGTGCGGTCCATCGCCGAGGGCGACGACTTCATTATCCGCGCGGGTTGCGACAAGCGTATGGAGACCTGCGGCGCGAAGTTCGCGAACGTCGCCAACTTCCGCGGCTTCCCGCACATCCCCGGCCAGGATGCGGTTCTCCGTTATGCCACCAAGGACGGTGGGCACGACGGGGGCGTGCTGTGACCCCCGCGGACCCGACGCGCGTCGTCGCAGTCGCGCGGTCATGGCTCGGCACGCCGTATCATGATCAGGCCAGTCTGAAGGGCGTTGGCTGCGACTGCCTCGGGTTGGCGCGCGGCATCTGGCGCGAAGTGGTGGGCCCTGAGCCGTTTCCGATCCCGCCTTACAGCCGTGACTGGGGCGAGACCGGCCCGCGCGAGGTTCTGGCTGAGGGCGCACGGCGGATGATGCCGGAGATTACTGCCTCGGAGGCCGGCCCCGGCGCGCTCGTCCTGTTCCGCATGAAGTCCCGCGCCATCACCAAGCATGTCGGGATATTGACCGGCAACGACACCTTCCTCCACGCCTATGAGCGGCTCGGCGTGGTCGAGGAACCGCTGACGCACGCCTGGCGGCGGCGCATCGCCTTCGCCTTCCTGTTCCCGCAACGCTGAGACCCTGACATGGCCACCCTCGTTCTCGGTGCCGTTGGCGCTGCCATTGGCGGCAGCATCGGCGGTGCCATCCTCGGCGTCAGTGCCGCCACCATTGGCGGTTTCATCGGCTCCACCATTGGCTCAGTCGTCGACAGCTGGATCGTCTCGTCGCTGGCACCCACGCAGCGGATCGAGGGCGCGCGGCTCGACACGCTGCGCATCACCTCGTCCACCGAGGGCGCGGTCATCCCGCGGCTCTACGGCCGCATGCGCATGGGCGGCAACATCGTCTGGGCGACCGATTTCCGCGAGGAGACCAAGACCACCACGCAGGGCGGCGGCAAGGGCGGCGGGGGCGGCAAGGTCAAGACCACCGAGTATCTCTACTACGCCAGCTTCGCCGTCGCCTTGTGCGAGGGCCCGATCACCGGCATCGGGCGCATCTGGGCCGACGGCAAGCCGATGGACCTCTCCGGGGTCACGTGGCGTTGGTATCCCGGCAGCGAGGCTCAAGGTCCCGATCCGTTCATGGCGGCGAAAACCGGCGCGGCCAGCACGCCCGCCTATCGCGGCACCGCGTATGTCGTCTTCGAGGAGCTGGCGCTTTCCACTTATGGCAACCGCCTGCCGCAGCTCTCCTTCGAGGTCTTCCGTCCGCTTGCGGATCCCGACACCGCCGAGGGGCTGATCCGCGCCGTCACCATGATCCCGGCTTCGGGTGAATTCACCTACGCGACGCAAGCCATCCGCAAGACCGATGGCGGCGCGACTGTACCCGAGAACCTGAACGCCCTGGCCGACGCCACCGACATGGTGGAGGCGTTCGACCGGCTGCAGGCGATGGCCCCTGCGGTCGAAAGCGTCAGCCTCGTGGTGGCCTGGTTCGGCGACGATCTGCGTGCGGGATCCTGCAAGGTGCGGCCCGGCGTCGAGGTGTCGGCCAAGTCGACCACGCCCGCCACCTGGTCGGTCAATGGCGTCAGCCGCGCGAACGCCTTCCTCGTGAGCCGCGACGAGCAGGATCGGCCGGTCTATGGCGGCACGCCGTCCGACTTCGCCGTTGTGCAGGCGATCCAGGAGATGAAGGCGCGCGGGCTGCGCGTCACCTTCTATCCCTTCATCCTGATGGATGTGCCGCCCGGCAACACGCTGCCGAACCCGTATTCCGACAACGCCACCGACACCGGTCAGCCTGCCTTCCCCTGGCGGGGGCGGATCACCTGTTCTCCGGCTGCAGACTACGCCGGGACCGTGGATAAGACCGCCACGGCCGCTATGCAGGTCGCGGCGCTGTTCGGTGCGGCCACGCCCGCCAGCTTCAGC
>JBBQRM010000181.1:0-6261 GCA_038214855.1 Rhodobacterales bacterium
CTCGTCGTTCACCGCGTCGAGCAGGGTCTTGAGTGCTGCGAAATGCTCCTGCGCGCGCGGATCGCTCACGTAGTCCGGCGACAGCCCGCCGCCGTAGACGATCCTCACCCGCGAAGGCCCGTCGGGATGCAGCGCGAGATACCAGAAATATCCCGGCGTCAGCGTGATCAGGAGGCTCGGATAGATCGTGAGCAGCACCGTCTGGCGCCGCAGGTCGCCCGCGAGCACCGTGTTCGACGGATGCGCGTTGGTCAGCGGCGCCGAGGGGTCCTTGAGGATCGCGTGGTAGTTGTAGGCCGCCCCGCCCGGCGGGCAGTCCATCTCCTCGAGCGAGACGGTCCCGCCGATTGTGCCCGCGTGGCAGACCGGCAGGTGGTAGCTCTCCATGAAGTTCTCGGCGAGCACCTTCCAGTTGGTGTCCCAGCGATGCTCCTCGCGGAAGCTCTGGGTGTAGCTCTCCATGCCGTAGGGCGCGACGAGCGCCGCCGCCTCGGCGAGATGCGTCGCGGGATCGGGGGCCTCGGCATCCAGCGTCACCAACACCCAGCCGAGCCAGACCGCGCAGCGCAGCTCCGGCAGCCGGTAGTCGGCGCGGTCGAACCCCTCGGCCCGCCCCATGCCGGGCGCGCCGCGCAAGGCTCCGTCGAGGTTGTAGGTCCAGGCGTGGTAGGGGCAGACGATGCTGCGGGTGTTGCCCGCGCCTTCGAGCAGCGTGGACATCCGGTGCAGGCAGACGTTGGAGAGCGCCCGCAGCGTCCCCTCGCGGTCGCGGATCACCATGACGGGGCGCCCGGCGATCTCGGCAGTGACGTAGTCGCCGGGCGCGGTGAGCTGATCCGCCCGCCCGACGCAGATCCACTCGCGCGCAAAGATCGCCTCGAGCTCGCGCCGCGCGAAGGCCTCCGAGGTATAGACGCTGCGCGGCATCGCCCGGGCGCGACCGAACGGCTCGGCCACGTTCGCCGCCAGCTCCGCCGCCGCGTCCCCGAGCCTCTCCTGCCGCGTCATCGCCGCCCCCTCATCCGAGCTTCAATCGTAAACAAATCATGAAAATGCTGTTTTTTATTCAATCATTACAACGCCACTTCACGGCTTTCACAGTGAAAGCCGTGACAGGCCCCTCACTCCGCCGCGCGCCGCATCGGCTCGCCGAACCACTGCGCGACCGCCCCGTCGCCCTTGCGAGGCGCGATCCCCTGCATCACGCTCTCCGACAGGCCCGCCCCCTCGCCCACGAAGTTCAGCGGCCCGTCCCAGTCGAAGCTGCGGTAGACCGCCGCCAGATGCGCGAAGGGCGGCGACTGGGCGAACAGCTGGAAGGTCAGCCGGTGCCCGGCGTAGTCCGAGTTCAGCAGGTCGCGCGCATAGGCGAGCAGCCTGCGCCGGTCCTCCGCCGTCCAGCCCTCGTTGATCGTGTAGTACTTGTCGAGCCAGGGCTTGGTCTCCGGCGCCTCGAAGGCGGCCGCGTTCGGCGTCACGCAGATCTGCCCGCCGCAGAGCTCGCGCGCCAGATGCATCATCGCCGGCAGGTTCGAGATCGCATGGACGCGGCCCGTCATCAACAGCGACTGGTTCGGCATCATCAGTCCCGCCGGCGAGCGTTCCCCCAGCGCGATCGCCGCCGTCAGATGCGCGTTGATCCCCTCGCGCCAGACCGCGAGTGCCGCGAGCTTCTCCTGCACCGCCGGCTGCTTGTCGAGCCCGGTCTGGCGGACGTTGAACAGGGCCGCGCCGATCATCTGGTCGGCCTGCTTCAGCGTCCGCTGGACGAAGGCGAAGGCCGAGTAGCGGTGCAGCGTCGCCCGGATGAAGGTCGCGGCACGGGTGTGGCGGTAGAAGAGCACGTTCTCCCACGGCACCAGCACGTCGTCGAAGATCACCAGCGTGTCCACCTCGTCGAAGCGGTTCGCGAGCGGATAGTCCCGCGCGTCGGCCCGTCCGGTGAACCCGCCGCGGCAGATGAACTTCAGCCCCGGCGAGCCGAGGTCGCAGACGAAGCCCACCGCGTAATCCGACAGCGCGGCGTTGCCCCAGTTGGCGATGGTGGGCTTGGTGAAGGCCTGGTTGGCATAGGCCGCGGCGGTCTCGTACTTCGCCCCGCGCACGACGATCCCGGCATCGGTCTCGCGGACCACGTGCAGCAGCATGTCCGGGTCCTGGTCCTGCGGCGCCAGGCTCCGGTCGCCCTTGGGGTCGGTGTTGGCCGAGACGTGGAACGGGTCGCCCTTCAGCACCGCTCCGATATGGGTCTCGATGTTGCGCGAGAACTGCGGATCGACCTCGTTCAGAACGTCCTGCCCGTCGTAGAGCGACCACATCTCGCCCACGGTCTCGTCGCCGACGCGGGTCACCACGCCGCCGATCTCCTCGAGCACCGTGTCCGTGGCGCGGCGCTTGGCCCACCAGTCGTCCTGGGTGTAGGGCAGCGCATTGCCGATCGCGTCGAGCTCGCCCTCCCGCTCGACCGTCATTGTCGCGCGCGTCGCCGGCTCGTGCGCCATGTTGTAGATGCGCGCCCTGATATCGACCAGCGGCTTGAACATCGGATGCGCGGTCACGTCCCTGACCCGCTCGCCGTTCATGAACACCTCGCGGCCGTCACGGATGCTGTCGCGGTACTGGTCTCCGGTCCTGATCATGCCGTGTCCTTTAAGGTTCGCGCCATGCTGTGCGAAATGCGCCCGACGGATCAAGCACGCTGTTCCTTAGCCCCCCTTCGCCCCGGCCTAATCTCCGCCGGCGGGACAGGCGGAACATGCGGCGCGCTGACCCGTTGTGCTCGAGCAACGAACGAGCGGCGGGCACCTGTGGCGTGCGGCCGAACCGAGGGACTGCGCGATGGACGCCCCAGATGGACTCGATCGCGCCCAGTCGCCCGGCGCGGAGACCGCGGGCCGCAGGCAGCGGGCGCAGACATGGCTGCTCGCCGTCATCGCCGCGATCCTGCTGGGCTGGGCGGTGCACATGACGGGGATCGTCATGGTGCCGGTGATCCTGTCGTTCTTCATCGCGCTGGTCGTGGCGCCGGTCGATCGGTGGGCCGCCGGGCACGCGCCGCAAAAGGCGTCCTGGCTCGGCCATGTCGTGGCGATGGGGGTGATCCTGCTGGTCCTGCTCGTCTTCGCCGGCGGCATATGGCTGGCGGCGGAGCGGGTCGCGAACCAGTTTCCGGCGCTGACGGGGCAGCTTCAGTCGATCCTGCCGTCCTCCGGAACCGAGGGAGCGTCGGAGGCCGCCGCGTCAGGTGCGGGCGAAGGCGCCGCCTCGAATGCGGCCGCGGCGCGCGGCGGCGAGACTGATGCGGAGGCGGCCACGGGCGGCGGCGGCTCGGGCTTGCTGTCGCAACTGAGCGGCGTCTTCGGCGGCGCGGGCGGCGACTTCGCCGGCAGGCTCACCAGCTACGCGGCGAGCCTCGCGCAGACGATCATAAGCTCCGCCGGCACGACGCTCGCGGCGCTGATCATCATCTTCTTCCTGACGCTGCTCATGCTGATCGAGGGGCCGAAGTGGCGCAGCAAGCTGGCGAGCGTCCTCGACACGCCGACCAAGCGCGACTGGTTCGAATCGCTCGGGCTGATCGCGGAGCGGCTGCGGCGGTATCTGCTCGCCCGAACGATCCTGGGGGTGATCACCGGCGTGCTCTACGTCGCCTGGCTCGCGATCTTCGGGGTGGACCTGCTGATCGTCTGGGGGCTGCTCGCGTTCCTGCTCAATTTCGTGCCCAACCTCGGCTCGCTGGTCGCAGGCATCCTGCCGGTGCTCTATGCCTTCGTTCAGAAGGACACAGACACGGCGCTGATGGTCGGCGCGGGCATCTTCGTCATCGAGCAGGTGATGGGCAATTTCGTCGATCCGCGCGTCCAGGGGCGGCAGGTGGCGGTCTCGCCGCTGGTCGTGCTGCTCGCGATCCTGCTCTGGGGTTGGATCTGGGGCATCGCAGGCGCCATCCTCGCGGTGCCGATTACCATCGCGATGATCATCGTCTTCGCGCATATCCCGCCGCTGAGGCCGCTCGCGCTGATGCTGAGCGACGAGCCGGACCTGGAGGGGCTCGACCGGATCTCGCACCGGGACTAGGGGCGTCCAAGTTGAAACTATAAGCAAGCAGTTAAAATAGCTGGATAAGCTTGTTCCGACCAGCAACGGCGGTTGGCCGGACCTGAGGCCGCCGCCTTGGGCGGGTCGGAACCATCGCTCGGCCTCGCGCATTTCCACGACATGCGCGAGGCACCGGCATCGGGAGTTCGCGAAGGGTTTCCCGGCCGGCTGGGGGTGGCGGCGGGAGTATTGCGGCTCGCCCTGCGTCTGGGCCTCGGCGCCGTCCGGGCCGGGCGGCCGCCGCGTATCGGGGTGAAGGAGCGGCTGGCGATGCTGGCGCTCGGCGACGCGCCCGTCGCGCGTCCGGTGCGCATCGCCTGGAACGACCGGCAGATCCCCTTTGTCGAGGCCGAGACCGACGCCGATCTCGCGGTGGGTGTCGGCGTGGTGCACGCGCATCTGCGGCTCGCGCAGATGGAGATGATGCGCAGGGTCGCGACCGGGCGGCTGTCGGAGCTGATCGGACCCGCGGGGGTCAAGCTCGACCAGTCGCTGCGGCTGATGGATTTTCCGCGCGCCGGCCGAAGCGCGCAGGAGGCGTTGTCCGACGAGGGGCGCATCTGGATGGAGGGGTTCCTCGCCGGGATGAACCACCAGATCGAGAACCAGCGCCGCGTCCCGCACGAGTTCGCGGTGCTCGGCGCAGCACCCATCCCCTGGACGCTGGACGAGCTGATGGCGGTGGGGCGGCTCGCCTCCGCCGACTTCACCTGGAAGGTCTGGCTCAGGCTGATGAAGCTGCGCCGCCGCCCGGACTGGACCGAGGCCTGGTCGCGGCTGATCGGCGGCGACGCGCTGCCCGATCTCGATCCGGCGGAGGGCGACGACCCGCTGGCGGACGCGCTCGACGCCTTCGGCCATCCCGGCAGCAACGCCTATGCGATAGGGGGCGAGCGCGCGGCGAGCGGCAGGCCGATGATCGCCAACGACCCGCATCTGTCGATCCAGATGCCGAACCTGTGGATCATCCTCGGCATCAAGTCGCCCAGCACCCATGCGGTCGGGCTGATGGTGCCGGCGGTGCCGGTGCTGGGGCTGGGTCGCAACCGGCACATCGCCTGGGGCGGCACCAACCTGCATGCCGCGAGCAGCGAGCTGGTCCGGCTCGGCCCCGAGGTGCCGACCGAGGCGCGGGTCGAGCGGATCCGTGTCCGTTGGGGGCCGGACCGCGCGGTGACCTTGCGCGACAGCGCCTCGGGCCCGGTGCTGTCGGACGCGCCGCTGCTCGGGATGGAGGGCGGGGAGCGTCTGGCGCTGCACTGGATGGGCCACCGCCCCAGCGACGAGGTGACGGCGTTCCTGCGCGTCGCGCGGGCGCGGGACTGGGCGGGGTTCACGTCGGCGCTCGACGGCTACGCGATCCCCGCGCTCAACGTGATCTGCGTCGATGCCGAGGGTCGCATCGGCCGCGCGATGGCCGCGCGCGTGCCGCGGCGGCCGCGGCCGCAGGAGCAGGCGCTCGACATCGTCTCCCCCGCCGAGGCGCTGGAGCACTGGGCCACGCAGCTCGGCACAAGCGACCTGCCGCAGGCGGTTGACCCGGCGGAGGCGTTCGTGGCCTCGGCGAACAACGTGCCGCCGCCGGACGGGATCGAGATCGAGATCGGCCAGTTCTTCTCGCCCGACGACCGGATCGACCGGCTGGCCGAGCTGCTGGGGGAGGCGCGCGCATTCGAGGTCGCAGACCTCGCCCGGCTCCAGCAGGACACCGTCTCGCGTCCCGCGGCGCGTCTCGGCGCCCGCCTCGTGTCGCTGCTGCGCGAAGGGGGCGCCCGCCCCCTGGTCGAGGCCCTCGCCGGCTGGGACGGGCGCTACGGCGAGGGCTCCGCCGGCGCGCTCGCCTTCGAGCTTCTGGTCCGGCAGCTGATCCGCCGGCTGCACGCACGCAGGGCAGCCGCGGTCTACGGCGCGAGCTGGGACGCGCTGTCGCTGCTCGAGCGCGACCTCGACGCGGCGGAGCCCGACCGGCTGCGGGCGCTCGTGCTCGACGCCGCCAGGCGTGCCGAGCGGCGCTTCCGGCGCTACGGCACCTGG
The DNA here is from genome assembly GCA_038214855.1 of Rhodobacterales bacterium. GTDB lineage: Bacteria > Pseudomonadota > Alphaproteobacteria > Rhodobacterales > Rhodobacteraceae > Amaricoccus. Next base: position 6,133 of record JBBQRM010000181.1, read on the forward strand.
GGCGCGGTCCACCGGCTCAGGCTGGGACATCCGCTGATGCACCTGCCGCTGATCGGGCGGCGCTACCGGATCGGCGACTGGCCGGTCGGCGGCAGCAACGAGACGCTGATGAAGACCCGCCACAAGCTC
>JBBQRM010000182.1:0-6244 GCA_038214855.1 Rhodobacterales bacterium
GACTACATGCACCGGCACGCCGATTACGGGCCGGTGCGCACGCTGCCCACGCCGGTGTTCTTCTACGGCATGGAGCCGGGGCAGCAGATCTCGGTGGAGATCGACCCAGGGAAAACGCTGGAGATCCGGCTCCAGGCGGTGGGCGAGACGAACGACGATGGCGAGGCGCGGGTGTTCTTCGAGCTCAACGGCCAGCCGCGCACGGTGCGGGTGCCCGACCGCAAGGCCCAGGCGGCCTCGCCGCGGCGGCCGCGCGCGGAGGCGGGCAATCCCGAGCACGTGGCAGCACCCATGCCGGGCGTGATCGCTTCGGTCGCGGTGCGCGAGGGGGCTCGCGTCGGGCAGGGCGAGCTGATGCTGACCATCGAGGCGATGAAGATGGAGACCGGCCTCTACGCCGAGCGGGCGGGGACTGTCCGGGCGCTGCACGTGAGCCCGGGCGCGCAGGTCGATGCCAAGGACCTGCTGCTGGAGCTCGAGGGCGACTGAGGCGGCCGGGGTCGGGTGCTCAAGGTTGAGCAAATCGGTAAGCTATTGATAATAAAGAATGATTTTCCTGTCGTTAACCACCTGGAAAGGATTATCGACCGTGGCGGCTCGTTGGATCTCCGACCATGTCTACCCTCGACTGCCGTAGGCGGCTTCGAGTGTTTCTTGTCAGAGCTTCGAGATCGGCGTTGAGGCGCTTGAGCCGATCCGGGATGGGGGCCGGGTCCTGAGGTGGGGGTGTCGAGCGGTTCATCCATCGGTACCAGAATCCATCGCGGGTTCCAGATCACTGCTCGGTCAAGCTCGCGCGCAACCTTTCCAAGATTGATGACATCGCCGGCTATCGAGAATGATAGACCAATAGAAACATCTACTTTAGGAATAGACAAACGAACAAATGACACTTTTGCAGCATCATATGGTTCCCATTGACCATCCACCGGATCCCAAAAAATGCCGACTCTCTTTTGGCGTCAACTTATCCCAGCCATGCGATCTCGTGATGTGAGGTGCCGATGCTCGATCTGCTGACCGATCCCGCCGTTTGGGCGAGCTTTGCCACGCTGACGGTGCTCGAGATCGTGCTGGGGGTGGACAACGTCATCTTCCTGTCGATCGCCGCGAGCAAGCTGCCGGAGGCGCAGCGGCGGCAGGCGCGGTTCATCGGGCTTATGGGGGCGCTGGTGCTGCGCGTGCTGCTCTTGGTGTCGATCAGCTGGATCATCGGGCTGACCGAGCCGTTCGCGAGCCTGCTCGGGTTCGAGCTGAGCTGGCGCGACGTGATCCTGATCGCGGGCGGGCTGTTCCTGATCTGGAAGGCCACAACCGAGATCTTTCACGAGATGGAGCAGGATCTGGAGGCGCGCAAGGCGCTGGAGGCGGGGTTCGCGATGGTGATCGCCCAGATCATGGCGCTCGACGTGATCTTCTCGCTCGACAGCGTCATCACCGCGGTGGGGATCGCCGATCATCTGGAGGTGATGATCGCGGCGGTGGTGATCGCCATCGTGGTGATGATGGTCGCGGCGACCCCGATCGCGGATTTCGTCGAGGCGCATCCGTCGACGAAGATCCTGGCGCTGGCGTTTCTGGTGATGGTCGGCATGGCGCTGATCGCGGACGGGATGCATTTCCACGTCGAGCGCGGGTTCATCTATGCGGCGATGGTGTTCGCGGGCGCGGTCGAGGCGCTGAACCTCTATCGTTCGAAGAAGCTGAGGCCCGCCGAGCCGGCCTCGCCGGTCAGCGCGGCGGCGCGAGGTGCGCCGCCGCCCACAGCCGGGCAGTGACCGGGCGGAGCGCCGGGGCGAGGTCCTCGGCCGTGAGCCCCGGGCCGGCCTCGGTGCCGGCCTCGCCGTGCATCCAGACTGCGGCGCAGGCGGCTTCCCAGGCGGGCACTCCCTGAGCCAAGAGGCCCGCGACGATGCCGGCGAGCACGTCGCCGGCGCCGGCGGTCGCGAGCCAGGGCGGGGCGTTGGCGTTGATCGCGGCGCGGCCGGAAGGCTCGGCGATCACCGTGTCCGCGCCCTTGAGCACCACCACGGCGCCGCTGGCTTCGGCGGCGGCGCGGGCTCGGTCGGTCTTGGCGGGATGCGCGTCCTCGTCGATGTCGGGGAACAGGCGCGCGAACTCGCCGCCGTGGGGGGTGAGGACGACGGGGGCCTCGCGCTGCGCGATGGAAGCGAAGAGCGCCTGCGGATCGCTCGCAAAGGCGCCGAGCGCGTCAGCGTCGAGCACCAGCGCCGGGGGAGAGGCAAATGCGGCCTCGGTCAGCGCGCGGGCCTCCGCGCCGAGGCCGGGGCCGAGTGCCGCGGCGGTGAAGCGGGCATCGGCGAGGATCTCACGCAGCCCTGCCGCGCCCTCGCAGCGGCGCAGCATCACCGCGGTCAGATGCGCGGCGTTGACCGTGAGTGCGCCGGGCGGGCTCGCGAGCGTGACCAGCCCCGCACCCGCGCGCAGGGCCGCCGCGGCCGCCAGCCGCGCCGCACCGGTCGCGGCGAGCGGACCCGAGACGACGAGCGCATGGCCGCGGCGGTACTTGTGACCCGTCGCGTCCGGCCAGCGAAGCGAGTGCTGCCAGAGCGCGGGGAGGTTCTCGAAGCAGGTGGGCGGGATGGCCCCGAGCACCGATCCGGGGATGCCGATGTCGGCGAGGGTTAGCGCGCCGCAGAGGCTGCGGCCGGGCAGGAGCAGGTGGCCGGGCTTCTTGCGGAAGAAGGTCACGGTGGCGGTGGCATGCACCGCGATGCCGAGCGGCTGGCCGCTGTCGGCATCGAGGCCGCTCGGCAGATCGACGGCGAGCACGGGGGCCGTGGCGTCGTTCATCGCCGCGACCAGTGCTGCGGCCTCGCCTTCGAGCGGGCGGTCGAGACCGGCGCCGAAGAGCGCGTCGATCGTCAGCGCCGCCTGGGGCAGCGGTGGTGCGGCGGCGGCGACCGGGCCTTGCCAGCGGTCGCGGGCGGAAGCGGCGTCGCCCCTCAGCCGCGCCGGATCGCCGAGGCTCGCGAGCGTCACCGCCCGGCCCTGGGCCGCGAGCAGGCGCGCCGCGACATAGCCGTCGCCGCCGTTGTTGCCGGGCCCCGCGAGCACCAGCACCGGGCCAACGGGTACGAGGCGGGCGGCGGCCTCGGCGATCGCGCGGCCCGCGGCCTCCATCAGCTCGATGCCAGGGGTGCCGGCTGCAATGGCCGCGGCGTCGGCACGCGCCATCTCGGCGGCGGTCAGCAGCGCGGTCACGTCGCCGCCGCGCGGCGCGGTCATGTCGCCGCCGCGCGGCGGGCGCGGCGCGCCTCGAGGCGGAGGGTGGCGCCGAGCTCGGCCCTGGCGCCGAACCAGACGAAGACGCCGATCAGCACCAGGAACGGGTTGCCGAAAAAACCCGCGACGCCGAGGCCGAGGGCGAGCGCCTGGCCGATCCGCACGGCGATGCGCGTCGCGCGCAGCCGCTCGAGGCGCATCGCGAGCAGCGCGCGCAGCACCCGTCCGCCGTCCATCGGAAAGGCGGGCAGCAGGTTGAACGCGGCGAGCATCAGGTTCGCGGCCAGGAGCGTGCCGACGAGGCCGCCGGTCCGGCCGATCCCGAGTGCGAGCGCTATCGCGAGGACCGCGGCGATGACGAGGTTCACCGCCGGCCCCGCCAGCGCCACGACGATCTCCTGGCGCGGGTCGCGCGGCATCCGCTCGAGCATCGCCACGCCGCCGATCGGCAAAAGCGTGATGTCGCGCGTGCCGATCCCGTAGCGCCGCGCGGTGAGCGCGTGGCCGTATTCGTGCAAGAGCACGCAGAGAAACAGCAGCAGGATCGTCGCGACCGCCGCCAGCACGTCCGCGAGCGCGCCGCTGCGCGTCCAGGCCACGAACCCGAAATAGGCGAGGATCAGCGCGAAGGTCGCGTGCACCCGCAGCTCGATCCCGGCGACGCGGCCGAGCCGCATGGACCATCTCATGCGCGCCCCTCCCGATGCGGACCGGACCACGACCGGCCGCCCCCGCTTTGATACGGATCGCGCACGGGTTCAATGCGATTGGCGCGGGCGCCGGCGAAACTCCGCGTGATCGGGGCCGGCGGCCCGCGCTTGCGGGTGCTGCGGGCGGTGCCTAAGGTCGGGTCAGCCAGACGAGAGGCGCAGATGACCGACAGCCTCGCCCGGACGCCGCTGCATGCGCTGCACCTGTCGCTGGGGGCGCGGATGGCGGGTTTCGCGGGCTACGACATGGCCGTGAGCTATCCTGCGGGCGTGCTCGCGGAGCATCTGAACACGCGGGAGGCGGCGAGCCTGTTCGACGTGAGCCACATGGGCCAGATCGGGGTGCGGCCGCGCTCGGGGCGGATCGAGGACGCGGGTGCGGCTCTCGAGGCGCTGCTGCCGATGGATGTGCTGGGGCTGGCGGCGGGGCGGCAGCGCTACGGGTTCCTGACCGGGGCCGAGGGCGGCATCCTCGACGACGTGATGGTCGCGAACCGGGGCGATCACCTGCTGCTGGTGGTCAATGCCGGACGCAAGGGCTTCGACCTGGCGCATCTGGAGGCGGGACTTGGCGGGACCTACACGCTCGAGGTGCCGGAGCGGGGGCTCCTGGCGCTGCAGGGGCCGCGGGCAGGAGCGGCGCTCGCGGCACTCGCGCCCGAGGTGGCGGCGATGCGCTTCATGGACGTGCGCGAGGTCGATCTGGACGGAGTTGCGGCGGTCGTGTCGCGCTCGGGCTACACCGGCGAGGACGGGTTCGAGATCGGCGTGGCGGCGGAGCAGGCGGCGGCGCTGGCCGAGCGGCTGCTGGCGCTCGAGGGCGTGGGTCCGGCGGGTCTCGGGGCGCGCGACGCGCTGAGGCTCGAGGCGGGGTTGTGCCTGTGGGGTGCGGACATCGACGAGACGACGACCCCGGTGGAGGCGGCGCTGGAATGGGCGATCGGGCCTGCGCGACGCACGGGCGGGGAGCGCGCCGGCGGATTTCCCGGCGACGCGGCGATCCTCCGCCAGATCGCCGAGGGGGCGAGCCGCCGGCGGGTGGGCCTGCTGCCCGAGGGGCGGGCGCCGATGCGCGCCGGCACGCCGCTGCACGCGCCCGAGATGGACACGGCGGTCGGGCGGATCACCTCGGGTGGTTTCGGGCCGAGCCTCGGGGCACCGGTGGCGATGGGCTACGTGCCGATCGCGCTCGCGGCGCCGGGCACGCGGCTCGAGGGGATGTTGCGCGGCACAAGGCGGCCTGCAACAGTGGCGCGGCTGCCCTTCATCGCGCCGGGCCGCTCGCGCCTCGGCGGCCGGACCTGAGAACGGAGACGACGGATGCTCAAATACACCGAGGAACACGAGTGGCTGAAGCTCGACGGCGACGAGGTGATCGTGGGGATCACCGAGCACGCGACCGAGCAGCTCGGCGACCTGGTGTTCGTCGAGCTGCCTGCGGAGGGGATCACGGTGGCGCGCGGCGAGGAGATCGTGACCATCGAGTCGGTCAAGGCCGCGAGCGACATCACGGCACCGCTCGACGGGACGATCACCGAGATAAACCCTGCGATCGTCGAGACGCCGTCGCTGGTCAACGAGGACCCGCTGGAGAACGGCTGGTTCTTCAAGATGACGCTGAACGACGCCTCCGATCTCGAGGGGCTGATGGACGAGGAGGCCTACCGTGCCTACATCGCCTAAAGTAAAGGCCGTCGCGCCCGGGTCGGCGACGATCACCGGCGCGCGCGGCGACTGGATCGCCGATGTCGACGGGGAAAGGCTTGCGGTGATCCACGACACCTGGTGGAGCGGCAAGGACGCCTATCTCGACCCGATGGGGGGCGTCGATCTCGCAGCCAAGCGCTACATCGACTACGTAGCCAAGCTGCGGGAGAGCGACCGGGTCGTGGTCCAGCGCGACAAGGGCGACGGAAGCCTGGAGCGCGAGGGCTATGTGGGGGTGTTCAGCTTCAAGGATCTCGTGGTCGATCCGAGCGGGCCGATCGCCCTGACGCTGACGGCGAGGGTGGCGAACTCGCGGAAGTAGCGCCGCGCCCGGCCCGGCGGCACACGGTAGAGAGACATGGCGTTCCAGGAAACCACGTACCACCCTTACGACTTCGCCAACCGCCGCCACATCGGCCCGAGCCCGACCGAGATCGGCGAGATGCTGCGGGTGGTCGGTGCGCCGAGCCTCCGGGCGCTGATCGACGAGACCGTGCCGGAGGCGATCCGGCAGGCCGAGCCGCTCGACTGGGGCCCAGCACTCTCGGAACAGGCGCTGTTGCACCGGCTGCGGCAGGTGG
>JBBQRM010000183.1:0-6195 GCA_038214855.1 Rhodobacterales bacterium
GGGGCGCCAGATGGTCAGCCGCCAGGCCTATTCGATGAGCGCGGTCGACGAATACGGCAAGGTCATCGACGACATCTACGAGTTCTCCGAGGCCCAGGGCTTCGAGATCGACACGATCATCCAGGAGGGCGGCGCCGGCCAGGTCGAGATCAACCTGCTGCACGACCACCCGGTCAAGCTCGCCGATCAGGTGTTCTTCTTCAAGCGCACGATCCGCGAGGCGGCCTTGCGCAACAACTGCTTCGCGACCTTCATGGCCAAGCCGATGCAGGACGAGCCCGGCAGCGCCATGCACATCCACCAGTCGGTGGTCGATGTCGCCACGGGCCGCAACATCTTCACCGACGAGGCCGGCGGCCCCAGCCCGCTCTTCTACGCCTTCATCGCCGGGCTTCAGCGCTACGTCCCGCATGTGGTCGCGATGTTCGCGCCCTATGTGAACAGCTACCGCCGCTTTGTGCCGCACGGCGCGGCCCCCATCAACCTCGAATGGGGGCCGGACAACCGCACCACCGGCATCCGCGTGCCGATCAGCCAGCCGTCCGCGCGCCGCGTCGAGAACCGCGTCGTCGGCATGGACTGCAACCCGTATCTGGCGCTCGCGGCCTCGCTCGCCTGCGGCTATCTCGGCATGAAGGCCGGGCTCTCCCCGCGCGAGGCGGTCGCGGGCGAGGCCTATCACCGTCCTCGTGCGCTGCCCCGCGACCTGCTGGCGGCGGTGGATCTCTTCGAGGACTGCCCCGAGATGGCCGAGCTGCTCGGCGCCGAGTTCTGCACCCTCTTCAAGCTGATCAAGCGCGACGAGGTCGAGACCTTTCTGCGCGTCATCTCCCCCTGGGAGCGCGACCACCTGCTGCTCAACGTCTGACCCGACCATGCGCCTCTGCGTGCAACCCGGTTAACAACTCGTAAAATCGCGCTCGCAACCCATTGATTTCGTTGTATGCGTGTCACGTTTCACTGTGAAACACCTCCCAAAGGCCCCCGATGGACCTGCTCACCGCCAACGACCGCCCCGGCGAATACCCCCCCAGCTGGTACGCCGCGACCGCGACGCTCCTGCCGGGCTTCCCCCCGCTCGAGGGCGAGACCAACGCCGATGTCTGCGTGATCGGCGCCGGCTACACCGGCCTCTCCGCCGCCCTCCACCTTGCCGAGGCCGGCCTCGACGTGGTCCTGATCGACGCCCAGCGCGTCGGCTGGGGCGCCTCGGGCCGCAACGGCGGCCAGGTCGGCTCTGGACAGCGCCAGGACCAGGACTGGCTGGAGAAGGTCGCAGGCAAGGCCGCCGCCCACACCCTCTGGGACATGGCCGAGGAGGCCAAGGCCCTCGTCCGCAACCTCGTCGCCCGCCACGCCATCGCCTGCGACCTGCGCCCCGGCATCGTCCACGCCGACCACAAGGCCCGCCTCACCGCCCCCCACCACGCCTATGTCGAGAAGCTCGCCCGCGACTACGGCTACACCCGGATCGAACCTCTCGACCGCGCCGGCGTCGTCGCCGCGACCGGCAGCGGCGCCTATCTCAGCGGCAGCCTCGACCGGGGTGCCGCCCATCTCCACCCGCTGAACTACGCCCTCGGCCTCGCCCGCGCCGCCGCCGCCGCCGGCGTCCGCCTCCACGAGCGCACCCGCGCCACCGCCCTCGAGGCGGGCCCTTCGGTGCGCACAGACACCGGCCGGATCGCCGCGCGCTTCGTGCTCGTCGCGGCCAACGGCTATCTCGGCGATCTCGCGCCGGAGCTGGCCGCCCGCGTGATGCCGCTCAACAACTTCATCGTCGCAACCGCATCCCTCGGACCCGAAGGCGCCCGCGCGCTCATCCCCGAGGACTTGGCGGTGGCCGACAGCCGCTTCGTGGTGAACTACTTCCGCCTCTCCGCCGATCACCGCCTGCTCTTCGGCGGCGGCGAGAGCTATGGCTACCGCTTCCCGCGCGACATCGCCGCCGTCGTGCGCCCGCGGCTGCTCCAGGTCTATCCGCAACTCGCCAAGCTGCCGATCGACTACGCCTGGGGCGGAACGCTCGCGATCTCGCGCGACCGGATGCCTGTGTTCCGGCGGCTCGGCCCGCAGGTCTTCGCCGTCGCGGGGTACTCGGGCCACGGCGTCGCCAAGGCCACGCTCGCCGGCAAGCTGATGGCCGAGGCGGTGCAGGGCACGGCCGAACGCTTCGACGTCTTCGCGCGCCTGCCCCAGCCGCGGTTCCCAGGCGGCACGAGCCTGCGCGCGCCGCTGATGGCGCTGGCGATGCGCTGGTACGGCCTGCGCGACCGGCTCTGAGGGTGGAGCTCTGGGTCGTCCTGTCGCTGGGGGCCGCGTTCCTACAGAACCTGCGCTCGGCGCTGCAGAAGACGCTGACCGGACGGGTGAGCGTGCTGGGGGCGACCTATGCGCGGTTCCTGTTCGCAGCACCTCTGGCGGTTCTGGCTGTGGCCCTGCTCATCGGGCCGGCCGGCCAGCCGGCACCTGTGCCGACGCGGGCCTTCGCCCTCTGGGCGGTGCTGGGAGCCGCGGGACAGATCACGGCGCAGATGCTGCTCCTCTATCTCTTCTCCCTGCGCAACTTCGCGGTCGGCAACACCTTCGCGCGGACCGAGACGATGCAGGCGGCACTCCTGGGGGCGGTGCTGATCGGCGACCGGGTGGCGGCCTGGCCGCTGGCGGGGATTGCGATCAGCCTTGCCGGCGTGCTGCTCCTGTCGGGGACGCGGGGGATCGGCCGGGGTGCGCTCAATCGCGCGGCCGGGATCGGGCTTGCCTGCGGGGCGGCCTTCGCGGTCTCCGCGGTGAGCTACCGCGCGGCGGGGCTCGCCCTCGGCGGCGACGCGGGGTTCCTCATGCGCGGGGCGGCGACGCTCGCCTTCGTGACGGTAGTCCAGACGCTGGCGATGACGCTGTGGATGGCGCTGCGCGCGCCCGGGGCAATCGCCTCGGTCCTAGGGGAATGGCGGCTCGCGGCACCCGTGGGGGCGGTGGGGATGCTCGCCTCGCTCGGCTGGTTCACCGCCTTCACGCTCGTCTCCGCCGCCCAAGTGAAGGCGGTGGGGCAGGTGGAGCTGGTGTTCAGCCTGATCACCGCGCGGCTGGTCTTCGGCGAGCGGCCGAGCCTGCGGGAGGTGGCGGGGATCGCGCTGGTGGGCGGCGGGATCGTTGTGCTGGTGCTGACGGCCTGAGGTGCTCAAGGTTGAGCAAGTCCGGAAACGTTTTAATTTCAAATAGTTACAGTCTCCATTAACCACAGGGAAAGGATTTGGGCGCCTCACATGGACGCCTGCAGCCCCGTCCGGGCGCGGCCGAGGATCAGGGCGTGGACGTCGTGCGTGCCCTCGCAGGTGCTGACGGCTTCCTCGGCGGAGCGGGTTCGGATACCATCGCGACATGTATTGCAGGATCGGGATACGCGTAAGGTGACGGTCGGAAGGGCTGGTTCGTTACCACGACCCGCTGCCGAGCTCCGCCACGAAGCGCGATGATGCCGGGTGATACCAACGACCCCTCGGTTTGACTCCGCCGAAGCTGTTCCCCCGACCGCTCTTGGCGGGGGCCCTGTGGGGCGCCGCGCGGTCCGGTCGGCCTGAGACCAGTCTCAGGCCGAGGGGGGTGGAGATTTCTCCGTGGTCCTGCAATCGGGACGCGCCTGCCTGCCCGTCGGGCGGAGGGTGAGTGGGCGGCGCGTTCATGGCCTCACATGAACGCCTGCAGCCCCGTCTGCGCCCGGCCGAGGATCAGCGCGTGGACGTCGTGGGTGCCCTCGTAGGTGTTGACCGCCTCGAGGTTCATCACGTGGCGGATGACGCCGTACTCGTCGGAGACGCCGTTGCCGCCGTGCATGTCGCGGGAGACCCGCGCGATGTCGAGTGCGCGGCCGCAGTTGTTGCGCTTCATCATCGAAATGAGCTCCGAGGATGCGCGACCCTCGTCGAAGAGCCGGCCGAGGCGCAGCGCCCCCTGAAGGCCGAGGGCGATGTCGGTCTGCATGTCGGCAAGCTTCTTCTGGATCAGCTGGGTCTGGGCGAGCGGGCGGCCGAACTGCTTGCGCTCCATCGTGTAGGTCCGCGCCGCGTGCCAGCAGAATTCGGCGGCGCCCATCGTGCCCCAGGAGATGCCGTAGCGGGCGCGGTTGAGGCAGCCGAAGGGGCCGGCGAGGCCCTCGACATGCGGCAGCAGGTTTTCCTCGGGGACGAAGACCTCGTCCATCTGGATCATGCCGGTGATCGAGGCGCGAAGCGAGAACTTGCCCTCGATCTTGGGTGCTTCGAGGCCCTTCATGCCCTTCTCGAGAACGAAGCCCTTGATCTTGCCGTCATGCGCGTCGGACTTCGCCCAGATGATGAACACGTCGGCGATGGGCGAGTTGGTGATCCAGGTCTTCGCGCCTGAGACGGCATAGCCGCCATCGACCTGTCTGGCGCGGGTGACCATCGAGGAGGGGTCGGAGCCGTGGTCGGGCTCGGTCAGGCCGAAGCAGCCGACGCTCTGCCCGCTCGCGAGCTTCGGGAGATAGGTCTCGCGCTGTGCGTCGGTGCCAAAGGCGAAGATCGGGTGCATCACCAGCGACGACTGCACCGACATCGCCGAGCGGTAGCCCGAATCAACGCGCTCGATCTCGCGTGCGATCAGCCCGTAGGCGACGTAATTGGCGCCGACGCCGCCGAACTCCTCGGGAATCGTGGCGCCGAGCAGGCCCATGCCGCCCATCTCGTTCAGGATCTCCCGGTCGAAATGCTCGTGCCGGTTCGCCTCGAGCACGCGCGGGGCGAGCTTGTCCTGGGCGTAGTCGCGCGCGGCGTCGCGGATCATCCGCTCCTCGTCGGTGAGCTGGTCTTCGATGAGGAACGGATCGTCCCAGACGAAGGCGCCCATGCGTGCGCGGGCGGTCTCGGGGGTGTTGAGCTTCTTGAGCATCGGCGGGCTCCGTGCTGCGTGCCCCGCGATTGTAGGCCGCGGGCGGTGGGGTGACAAGGCGAGGTGCCCGTGGCGGATCAGCGCCGGGCGACGCGCCAGAGCCAGAGCGCCGCCAGCGCCAGAGCCACACCCCAGACTGCGGCGATGATCCAGGCGGCACGGCGCGACGCCGGCAGACGGCCTTCCGCCGTCGCGCGGGCGCGAAGCTCCGCCATGACATCGGGCGGCACCATGCGCACGGCGAGAAGGATCCCGAGCGGCAGCAGGACGAGATCGTCGATGGAACCCAGCACCGGGATGAAGTCGGGGATGACGTCGATCGGCGAGAGCGCGTAGCCCACGACCGCCAGGGCCAGCAGCTTGGCGGCCAGGGGCACCCGCGGATCGCGGGCGGCGAGGGCGAGGGCGTGGACGTCGCGCTTCAGCGCCCGGGCGCGGTCCTTGAGCCAGTGCAACACGGCGGCACGATGCGACCGGCGCCCGGCGACGTCCAGCACATCGCGATTGCATCGGGCGCGGCCCGGCGGCAGTGTGGCGGCGACGGACGGAAGGGCCCTGCGCATGATCTGCGTGTTCATCCAGCTGCGCTGCAAGCCGGGGCGCACCTACGAGGTGGCGGATGCGATCTACGACCGCGAGTTCGCGTCGGAACTGTATTCGACCTCCGGCGACTACGACCTGATGCTGAAGGTCTACATCCCCGAGGGTTCGGACGTGGGACGCTACGTGAACGAGAAGCTCCGCGACATCGCCCATGTCGAGCGCAGCCTGACGACGATGACCTTCAAGGCGTTCTGAGCCGATGATCGCCGACTGGGACGACGCCTACGCCAACGCCCCGCACATTCCCGGCGGCGCGGACTATCCCGCCCGCTGGGAGGCGGAGGCCGCGGCCTTTCGTGACCGCGTGCCGCCGGAGGTGCTGGACTACGGCATGCATCCACGCCAACGGATCGACCTGTTCCGGCCCGAAGGTGCGCCGCGGGGGCTCGTGGTCTTCGTGCACGGCGGCTACTGGCGGGCCTTCGACCGAAGGGTGTGGTCGCATCTGGCGGCGGGGCCGCGGGCACGCGGCTGGGCGGTGGCGCTGCCGGGCTATGTGCTCGCGCCCGAGGCGCAGATTGCGGCGATCACCGCGATGATCGCCGCCGCGGTGGCCGTGGTGGCGGAGGCGGTCGCGGGGCCGCTGGTGCTCGCGGGCCATTCGGCGGGCGGGCATCTGGTGACCCGGCAGGTCTGCGCCGGCAGCGGCCTGCCGCAGGCGGTGGCGGCGCGGGTGGCGCGCAT
>JBBQRM010000184.1:0-6182 GCA_038214855.1 Rhodobacterales bacterium
GCGAGGAGGCCTGCGTGCGCGAGGCGGCGGAGGGCAGGCCGGTGGAGATCGGGCGGCTGCAGCGCTATGCGACCGACGCGGCTATGGCCGAGCCGGGGCATCCGTTCGCGCGGGCGGAGCCGTCGGGCAGGCGGTCACGCAAGGCGCATCGTGACAGAAATAGCACCGGTCCGCCGCGACCAGCGCCTCGTGGGCCCCGAGTGGCGGCGTTAGGTCCGCGAAGTTCCGCGCGAGCGTCGCGGCGTCCAGCCGCCCGGCCGCAATCCCCGCCTCTCGCGTCTGCGTGCGTGCCATGCGGCCTTCCTCCTCCGATCCCCGAACGCTGGCACAGGGCCGATTTTTTATCAATTGGTAAAAGTTCCCGCCCCGCGCCGCCATCGGGCCGTCCTTGCCCTCGCGCCCGCGGCCCGCCTACCGTGGGCGGCGATGGAGGATGCCGCCCCGCCCGACGCTCCGCCGGTCCTGCAGCGCACCCGCGGCCGGGCCGAGGTGGCGATGCGGGTTCGACAGGACACGACGCGCCTCCACCGGCTGCACCAGAGTGGGGCCGCCAAGGTGCTCTGGCCGCGCATCGACAGCGTCGTGCCCGAGGCGGTCTTTCTCAACACCGCCGGCGGCCTGACCGGCGGCGACCGGCTGGAGCACGCGGTCACGCTCGGGACCGACGCCGCCCTCGTCGCCACCACCCAGGCCGCCGAGCGCATCTACCGCGCCCGTGACGGCGTGGCGGCGGTGACGCTGCGCGTCGTGCTCGGGGACCGCGCCCGCCTGCACTGGCTGCCGCAGGAGACGATCCTCTTCGACGGCTTCGGCCTCGCCCGGCGCCTCGAGGTGGAGATGACCGGCTCCGCGCGGCTGCTGGCGCTCGAGGCGCTGGTCTTCGGCCGCGCCGCCATGGGCGAGCGGGTGCGCACGGGCCACCTCAGCGATCAGTGGCGCATCCGCCGCGACGGGCGCCTCGTCCACGCCGAGGCGCTGCGGGCGACGGGCGACTTCGACGCCGCGCTGCGTGGTCCGGCGACCCTCGCGGGCGCGCGCGCGCTCGCGACCCTCGTCCTCGTCGCCCCCGACGCCGAAACGCTGCGCGACCCGCTGCGCGCGCTGCTCGCCCGGCTCGAAGGCGTCACCGCCGCCGCCTCCGCGCGCGACGGAATACTCGTCCTGCGCCTGCGCGCTCCCGCGGGCCAGGCCCTGCGCAGAGCCCTGCTGCCGGTGATGCGAGTCCTCGGGCGCGCCCCGCCGCCGCGGCTCTGGAGCCTCTGACCCCTCTCGAACAGGAGACGCCGATGAACCTCACGCCGCGCGAAAAGGACAAGCTCCTCGTCGCCCTCGCCGCCATAGTCGCCCGCGGCCGCCTCGCTCGCGGCGTGGCGCTCAACCATCCCGAGGCGGTTGCACTCATCACCGACTTCGTTGTGGAAGGCGCCCGCGACGGCCGCAGCGTCGCCGAGCTGATGGAGGCCGGCGCGCACGTGGTCGCGGCCGATCAATGCATGGCGGGCGTGCCCGAGATGATCCCCGACGTGCAGGTCGAGGCGACCTTCCCCGACGGCACCAAGCTCGTCACCGTCCACCAGCCGATCCGCTGAGGCGGCGCTTCAGACCGGCGGCGACGCCTCGGCGGACGCGAATCCGGGCAGGTCCGGCACCCGCCGGCCAAAGCCGCCGGTCAGGTCGCGGACCCGGACCGATTCGATCCGGACAACGCCGTTGTCGGGGCCGACGATGTCGAGCCCGACATGGGCGTAGAGTACCCGCGCGTCCCAGACCAGATCGACGCCGTCGAGCGCCTCGGGTCCGACGACCGCACGCACCTCGTGCACCGCCTCGTGCGCCTCGAGATCGACCTGCGGCCCCTCGCAATGCAGCCCGTCCACGCCCAGACCAAAAGCGCCCCCCGGCCAGGCGGCAATTCGCACCGACGGTACCGGACCGCGCAGCGCCTTTACCCGCGCCGAAATCTCTAGAAACGCCCCCCGCAAGACCGGCACCTCGCCCATGTAGCGCAGGCGCTGGACCTCATCGATCTTGCGCAGCTCCAGGCAGACGCCGAAATCGGCGTCGTTGCGAGCGACACGCACGTTCGGTGCGCAGTCATAGGTGGGGGATTCGGGCGTGCCGTGTCCGCGGGACCAGTCGTCGAGACCTTCCGCGAAGGCGGGCGGCATCAGGTCAAATTCCAGGGACTGCGCCATCATCGAGGGCCTCTTCTGGCAAGGCACCCATCTTCCATTCAAGCCTCGGCACGTCGGTCCCGAAGATCGCACGGGGTGCGGGGTGCGGAACTCTTGTTCTTGAAACGGATGTCACCGTCCCTGTGACAGTCCGGGTTTACGCGGTTTACGATTAATCAACCACATGAAACCCTGTGCGAAAGCGCATCCTTCGTCAAGCGCCGGCATCGCCCGCGCGCCGGACCGTGACACCGTTGATACGCCAGCCGCCCGCGTCCTCGATCATCTCGTAATCCATGACGAACAGCGCCCCCTCCTGGTCCTTGACCAAAACGCTTTGCACCTTGCGTCCGTTGCGCTCACTAAGTCCCGAGAATCGCACGTCCGCGGGACGCCAAACCATCGGATAGCCGTTCTGGACCATCTCGCCGAAGTTTTCGGGATTGCCGAACATCCGCTGGATCGACGGAGAGGCGAAGGAGAAGGCGCGCTCGAAGTCGTCCTCGCGCAGCGCGTCGATCTGGTCCCCGATCACCGAACGGATCGCCGCGGCCGCGTCCTGCGCCCGGACCGGACCGGCGCCGAGGCCGAAAAGCACAACTCCTACGAGAACCAGGATCCGCAGCATCTGCACCCTCCGTCTCAATGCCAGGAAAGTTGGCGCAGCGGCCGCCGATGTCAAATCACCGATGGTGCGACATTCTTAACAAGCGATAAAAACGGTGATCTTTCTCCAATGATTTCAAAGGGCGCCTGCGTTTCGCACCGTGCGACAGCGTCACGCGGCGGCCAGCCGCCCCTCGAGTCCCCGGTCGATCAGCGCCACCGTCTCCGGCACGCCGAAGGCCGCGACGAACACCCCGAACCGCGGCCCCTGATCGGCGCCGAGCAGCACCTCGTAGAGCGTCCCGAACCAGGCCCTCAGCGGCTCGAACCCGTGCGCGCGGCCCACCGCATAGACCTCCGCCTGCAACGCCTCGGCCTCCGCCGGCCCCTCCCAGGACGCGAGCCGGTCGCGCAGGTCCCGCAGGGCCGCGACCTCGCGCGCGTCCGGCGCCCGGTAGCGCTTGGCCGGCTTCACGAAGTCGCGGAAATACCGCACCGCATAGCCCGCCGCGGCGTCGAGCCCAGGATGCGTCTGCGGCCCCGCCTCGGGCGCGTACTTGCGGATGAACCCCCACAGCACCGCCTTGTCCTCGGCATTGGCCGCGCTCGCGAGGTTCAAGAGCATCGAATACGGCACGACCATGTCCGACGCGGGCGGCTGACCGCGGTGGATGTGCCAGACCGGATTGCCCAGCCGCTGCTCCGCGTCCTGCGCCGGAAACGCCCGCAGGTGCTGGTGATACTCGTCTACCGCCTTCGGGATCACGTCGAAATGCAGCCGCTTCGCCGTCCGCGGCTTCAGATACATGTAGAAGCTCAGCGATTCCGGGCTCGCATAGGCCAGCCACTCCTCCATCGTCAGGCCGTTGCCCCTGGACTTGGAGATCTTCTGACCCATCGCGTCGTTGAACAGCTCGTAGCTCAACAGCTCCGGCGGCGCCTCGCCGAGCGCGCGGCAGATCTTCGCCCCCAGCTCGGCCGAAGGGATCAGGTCCTTGCCGAACATCTCGTAGTCGACGCCCAGCGCCGCCCAGCGCATCGCCCAGTCCGGCTTCCACTGCAGCTTCACATGACCCCGGGTCACGGGCACCTCCACCCGCTCGCCGTCGGGCTCGGCATAGACGATTGCGCCGCGCTCGGGGTGCCGCTCGAGCGTCGGCACCTGAAGCACCCGGCCCGTCCGCGGGCTGATCGGCAGGAACGGCGAATAGCTCGCCTGCCGCTCCGCCCCGAGGCTCGGCAGCATGATCGCCATCACCGCATCGAACCGCTCGAGCACCCGCAGCAGCACCGCGTCGAAGCGCCCGGCGCGATAGGCCTCGGTCGCCGAGACGAACTCGTAGTCGAAGCCGAAGGCGTCGAGAAACGACCGGAGCCGCGCGTTGTTGTGCGCCCCGAAGCTCTCGTGCGTGCCGAACGGGTCGCGCACCCGGGTGAGCGGCAGGCCGAGGTCCTCAGCGAGCGCCTCGCGCATCGGCACGTTGGCCGGCACCTTCCTCAGCCCGTCGAGGTCGTCGGAGAAGCACACCAGCCGCGTGGGGATGTCCGACAGCTCGGCGAAGGCCCGCCGGACCATGCTCGTGCGCGCCACCTCGCCGAAGGTGCCGATATGCGGCAGGCCCGATGGTCCGTAGCCGGTCTCGAACAGCACATGGCCCTTCGCCGGCGGCGCCTTCCCGAAGCGCCGCACCAGCCGGCGGGCCTCCTCGAAGGGCCAGGCCTTCGACCGTTCCGCCGCCGTGCGATCCTCGCCCATCGCCTGCCGTCCGTCCCTGTGCGCCCGCTTCCTATTGCCCGGAGCCGCCCCGGTCAATATACCCCGCTCCAGGCGCCTGGCGCCGCAAGCGAGGGGGCCGCACAATGGCGACCGAGGATTTCACGCCGCACGTACTCTCGCCGCAGGACGCGCTGGTCGCGGTGATGATCGCCGTCTCGGCCTCCGACGAGCGTATCACCACCAAGGAGCTGATGTCGATCAGCCGCATGGTCGACACGCTGCCGGTCTTCGAGGGCTACGACCGCGACCGGATGCGCGCAGCCAGCGAGGCCGTCTTCGACCTCTTCACCGAGGAGGACGGGCTCGACGCGCTCTTCGGCCTCGTGCAGGAAGCGCTGCCCACCGAGCTCTACGAGACCGCATATGCGCTCGCCTGCGACGTCGCCGCCGCCGACGGCCACGCCTTCCAGGCCGAGCTCCAGTTCCTGCTCGAGCTGCGCCACGCGATGGGCGTCGAGCGCCTGCACGCCGCCGCCATCGAGGCCGGCAGCCGCGCCCGCCACCGCCGCCTCCCGCGCGAGGACTGACCGGCACGGGATCCGCCGCTGCCTCCGCACGTGCGCGCCCCGGATTTCATACAGGCGGAATTCCGGCCTTATGTAGCAAAAGCACCAAGCCTCACCATACACTAAAGCCGCTGATCCCGCTATGCTTTCCGGCATGGGGACCCAGCTGCGCCGACTGCAACCAGAGACTATCACTCGGGCCTTGGCTGCGCTACGGGCCGAGTTGATCCGCGAAGGCGGGCCGGGGCTGGAATACGTCGAGGCGCTGATGGCGCTGCGCGGGAACAACCTCCCGCCAGTACCGCGCAAGGCAACGGTGCGGTTTCGGCGCGGCAAGCTCCGGGTGGCGATCTACGCGGCGCTCAGGGGCGGCCCGCTCACCGGGCCTGACATTGTACGGCGGGTGTCTGAGGCGCATGGATTGCCCTACGGGACGCTCTACCGGAGCGTCTACGCCCAGCTATGGTGCCTCAAGGACGCCGGGCGGGTGGTGCATGAGGGGCGGGTGTGGCGCGCGGGAGTCTTCAGCATTTCGCAACGCCCGTGTGCTTAATAGCGGCAAGAGCGATGGCGCAGTGTCGGTGGGGACCGTGGCGCGGGTGGGGGACTGTGAGAAGGCGGCGGATGGCAGGATCGCGCGTTGATCGCGGTGTGCATCGCGCATGGCGTCTGGACGTGGTGGGGATTTGCGGTGCCGGCCCTGATGCACATGCGGGGCGTCAAGCCCGACTTCCAGCGGTATGGCGGCAAAGCGCGGGCCCAGGAGCCAGCAGCGGGCCGCACGCAAAGCGCGTCAAGCCAAAATAGAATGAATTATTGTCGCGGTTGTATCGCACGAACCTGACCAGCAGTCGCATGCTTCCGCGCGGCTACGGCGCCGGGACTCGTAATCAAAACCCAAGCGGCGAACGCTTTCCTATCGATCGTTTGCGTAGAGGCTAACGCTGCAATACTTTTTTCGGCTAACGAGATAAAGAAAACGTAATTACCCACCCCCGTTCCGGGCTTTGGGTATCAGGTCGCGATTGCGTCGAGGATGGTCTGGAACGGGCGAGCACCGGTTCGCAGGCGAGCGGTGTCGACGACGGTTCGTATGTCGGCCTCGCCATTTGCGGCCCA
>JBBQRM010000185.1:0-6148 GCA_038214855.1 Rhodobacterales bacterium
TTCAGCACCACCTCGATCAGGTTCAGCACCGCTATCGGCATGACCGCCCCCTCACTCGTGGCTCACGCCGAGATAGGCGTCGATCACCTCCGGCATCGCGCGCACCTCATCGGGCGTCCCGTCGCCGATCTTGCTCCCGTACTCGAGCACCACCACCCGGTCCGAGATGTCCATCACCACCCCCATGTCGTGCTCGATCAGCGCGATGGTGGTGCCGAACTCGTCGTTCACGTCGAGGATGAAACGGCTCATGTCCTCCTTCTCCTCGACGTTCATCCCCGCCATCGGCTCGTCGAGCAGCAGGAGCTTCGGCTCCGCCGCCAGCGCCCGCCCGAGCTCGACCCGCTTCTGCAACCCGTAGGGCAGCCGGCCGACCGGCGTCTTGCGGATGTGCTGGATCTCCAGGAAGTCGATGATCCGCTCGGCCTTCTCGCGGTTCTCGGCCTCCTCGCGCGCCGCCGGCCCCGCCCACAGCGCCTGCCAGCCGATGCCGCGCGCCATGTGGGTGAAGCGCCCGGTCATGACGTTGTCGAGCGTCGACATGCCCTTGAAGAGCGCGATGTTCTGGAAAGTCCGCGCGATCCCCTGACGCGCGATCTGATGCGGCCGCATCGCCCGGCGCTTCTCGCCCCGGAACCAGATCTCGCCCTCCTGCGGATGATAGAACCCGTTGATGACATTCAGCATCGACGACTTCCCCGCCCCGTTCGGCCCGATGATCGCCCGGATCTCGCCCTCGCGGATGTCGAAGCTCACGTCCCGGATCGCCACCACCCCCCCGAAGCGCAGGCTGATGCCGCGCATCTCCATGAGGACGGAATCGAAGGGGCGGGGCTTGGCCGACTGCGTTTCGTCATCCCACTGTGTCAAAGAGATGCTCATTGCGTTGCCAGGTGACCGAGCGTCTCGGCCAACAATAAAACTGCATTGCCGCCGATCAGCACGAACAAGACCCGCCCCCACCTGATCTCCTTGAACCTGTAATCCGCCGGGAGTGCGCCAGTGCGCAACGCCACCAGCCAAAGCGTCGTAAAGAGAATAATTGATCCCACAAGACTTGGGTATTCTCCGGGACCGAAGAAGCCCCAAAGAAACATGAGCGCGGCTCCGACGGTCAACAACATCCAAGAGGGCCACCATAAAATCATTCCGCCGCCATCCTCTGCTCCACCGCCACCACCGCCGCGTCCCTGATCTCCAGCTCCGCCCGGATCAATCCCTTCCTTCCGTCCTCGTAGGTCACCTCCGTCTCCGTCCTGATCCGCACCGACCCGTCATAGAGCGCCGCGATCAGCTCCGCGTATTTCTCCTCGATGATCCGCCGGCGCACCTTGCGGGTGCGGGTCAGCTCGCCGTCGTCGGCGTCGAGCTCCTTGTGCAGCACCACGAAGCGGCGCACCTGACAGCTGGCGAGCATCGGGTCGGAGGCGAGGCTGCGGTTGACCGCCTCGACATGGCCCTGGATGGTCTCGAGCACCTGCGGGTGCTGGCTCAGCTCCTGATAGCTCGCATAGGCGATGGCGTTGCGCTCGGCCCAATTGCCCACCGCCGCGAGGTCGATGTTGACGAAGGCGCAAGCCATCGCCCGCCCGTTGCCGAACACCACCGCCTCGAGGATGTCGGGATAGAACTTCAGCTTGTTCTCGACGTATTTCGGCGCGAACAGGCTCCCGTCCGCCAGCTTTCCCACGTCCTTGGCGCGATCGATGATGCGCAGCTGTCCCGTGCCCTCCTCGATGAACCCCGCGTCGCCGGTCGCGACCCAGCCCTCGGCATCCTTGGTCGCGGCGGTGCTCTCGGGGTTGCGGTAGTATTCCACGAAGCTGCCCGGCGAGCGGTAGAACAGCTCGCCGCTCTCGCCGATGCGCAGCTCCACCCCCGGCGAGGCCACGCCCACGGTGTCGGCCCGCACCGCGCCGTCGGGCTGCTGGGTGATGAAGACGCTCGCCTCGGTCTGGCCGTAGAGCTGCTTGAGGTTCAGCCCCAGCGCGCGGAAGAACGCGAACAGCTCCGGCCCGATCGCCTCGCCAGCCGTGTAGCCCACGCGCAGCCGGCTCAGCCCCAGCGTGTTCTTCAGCGGCCCATAGACCAGCACCTCGCCCAGCGCGTAATGCGCCCGGTCGAGCGCCCCCACGCGCTGTCCGTCGAGGATCGCCGGCCCGACCCGGCGGGCGAGCCCCATAAAATGCCGGAACAGCGCCCGCTTTACCCGCCCCGCATCCTCCATGCGGATTGTCACGCTGGTGAGCAGCCCCTCGAAGAACCGCGGTGGCGCGAAGAAATACGTGGGCCCGATCTCACGCAGGTCGTGCTGCATCGTCTCGGGGCTCTCGGGACAACTCACGCAGAACCCCGCCCACAAGGCCTGGCCCATCGAGAAGATGTAGTCCCCCACCCAGGCCATCGGCAGATAGGCGAGCACGCCGTCGCCCGGCCCCAGCCGGTCGAACGCCGCACTCGCTGCGGCCGTCGCTACGATGTTGCGCATCGACAGCACCACGCCCTTGGGCCGCCCGGTGGTGCCGGAGGTATAGAGCATCACGCAGGTGTCGTCGGGTCCCTGCGCCGCGACGCGTGCCTCCAGTGCCCGGCGCGCGGCCTCGCCCGCGGCCCGCCCCCGCTCCTGGATCTCGGCGTAGCGGTGCAGCGCCCCGTGGTCGTAGCGGCGCAGGCCGCGCGGGTCGAGATAAACGATGCGCTCCACCGCAGGCAGGCGCGCCTTGATCTTGAGCACCTTGTCGACCTGCTCCTGGTCCTCGGCGATCACGAAGCGCGCGCCGCAGTGCTCGAGCACATACGCCATCTCGTCCGCGACCGCGTCCTGATAGAGCGGCACCGGCACCGCACCCGCCGTCTGCGCCGCGAGCATCGCCCAGTAGAGCTGCGGCCGGTTGCGCCCGATCACCGCCAGGTGGTCCCCGGGCCGCAGCCCCAGCGCCTGGAATCCGAGCGCCAGCGCCGTCACCTCGGCCTGGGCCTCGGCCCAGGACCAGCTCTGCCAGATGCCGAATTCCTTCTCGCGATAGGCGGGCAGGCGCGGCCGGACCGCCGCGTTGCGGGCAAGCAGCTTCGGCAGGGTATCCGCCGCCGCGGCCTCCAGGGCCCGCCCCATCTCAATCTCCCCGAAGCGCTGCCGGCGCCCGTCCAGCCGGCCCTCTGGCGGAGCCCCGCGCCCGCTTGCGCGCGGATCGCACTTTTCAGCTTACCGACAAACCGTCGCGGGTAAAGACTTCACGTGAACCGCAGCTCACTCCAACATGTCGTGTGCAATCGCTCGGTCGGAGCGGAAGAAGGACAGCTCCGCCGGGAAAGTCGGCCACGCTCCAAATGCCGGGCGATCCAGCCCGACGGCGCGCGCTCCTTCTGCGCGCCGGCGCGCATCGCACCGGAACCGCACCCGCCCGACCTCATCGCGCTTTAGCCGGCGATCAGCGCCTTCGCCGCTTCCCGAGCCGCATCGGTGACGGTGTCGCCGGCGAGCATCCGCGCGACCTCCTCGACGCGCGCGCCCTCGTCCAGCGCCCGCACCTCGGTCCGCATCCCGCCCGGCGCCTGCGACTTGCCCACGACCCAGTGATGCGCGCCCCTCGCCGCGACCTGCGGCGAATGCGTCACCACCAGCACCTGAGCGCCCGCGCCCAACGCGGCGAGCCGCCGTCCCACCGCATCGGCGGTGGCGCCGCCGACGCCGCGGTCGATCTCGTCGAAGACGAGCGTCACCTCGCCCCGCGCGCTCAGGCAGACCTTCAGCGCCAGCAGGAACCGCGACAGCTCGCCGCCCGAGGCGATCCGGTCGATCGGCCCCGGCTCCGCCCCCGGCACCGTCGCGACGGTGAAGCGCACCCGGTCGGCCCCCTCCGGCCCCGGCTCGCCAGCGCTCACCTCGGTGGCGAAGCGCGCCCGCTCCAGCTTCAGCGGCGGCAGTTCCTGCGCCATCGCCGCATCGAGCCCCCCCGCCGCCGCCCGGCGCAGCGCCGTCAGCCGCGCCGCCGCCTCCGCGTGCGCGGCTTCGGCGGCGCCGAGCTCGACCTCCAGCCGCACGAGATCCGCGGCTCCCGCGTCGATCGCCGCGAGCCGCCCGCGCAGCTCCACCGCCAGCGCCGCCAGCTCGTCGGGCAGCACCTGATACTTGCGCGCCAGCGCGCGGATCGCGAACAGCCGCTCCTCGACCCGCTCGATCTCGCCCGGCTCGGAGCCGAGCGTCTCGGCCACCCGCTCCACCTCCGCCGCCGCCTCGGACAGGCCGTCGAGCGCGCGCCCCAGGCTGTCGAGCGCCGGGTCGAGCAGATCGCCGCTGCCCACGGCGGCGGCCTCGAGCCAGCGCACCGCCTGAAGCATCGGTCCCTCCGCCCCGCTCGGACCCAGAACCTCCATCGTCCGCGCAACATCGGCGCGGATGCGCTCGGCCGCCTGGAGCGTCCGCCGGCGCGCATCGAGCTCCGGCTCCTCGCCCGGCTGCGGGTCGAGCGCGTCGAGCTCCGCCGCCGCATGGGCCAGATACGCCGCGTCACGCTCCGCCGCCTCGAGGGCCGCCCGCGCCGCGTCGAGCACCCGCGCAGCCTCCGCCCGCGCCGCCCAGGCCGCGCGGGTGGCGGCGAGCTCGCGCTCCACCCCCGCGAAGGCGTCGAGCAGGCCCCGGTGGCCGCGCGGATCGAGCAGCCCGCTGTCGTCGCGCTGGCCGTGCAGCTCCACCAGCGTCTCCGACAGCGCCCGCAGGGTCTCCGCGGTGACGCGGCGGTCGTTGGCATAGGCCTGCCGCCGTCCGTCGGGCATCGCTGTCCGGCGCAGGATCAGGCTGTCCTCCGCCGCGATCCCCACCGCCTCCAGCACCCCGCGCGCCGGATGATCGGCTCCGAGCGCAAAGCTCGCCTCCACCTCGCCCCGCTCGGCACCTTTGCGCACCGCACCCGCTCTGCCGCGCCAGCCCATCGCGAAGCCCAGTGCGTCGAGCAGGATCGACTTTCCCGCCCCGGTCTCGCCGGTCAGCACGTTCAGCCCCGGCTGGAACGCCAGATCCGCCGCCTCGATCAGCACCATGTCGCGGATGCTCAGCCCGGTGAGCATGGGCTCCAACGGCGTCCGCCCAGCTCGTCGCGGCGACCGCCGCCGGCGTGCAACGGTCTTAACGGAAGGTAAAAACGCCGATCTTTCTTCAATATTTTCAATGGGTGGATCCATGTTGCACCGTGCAACACCGTGCAACCCTCTTCGCGCCCTCGCTCAGAGCCACTTCCCCTGGACCACCTGCCGGTAGAGGCCGGAGAGCCAGCTGTCCCCGGTGCTCTCGGGCGCGAGCCCCCGGCCGGTCAGCAGGGCATAGCTGTCGCGGTACCAGGTCGAGCCCTGGAAATTGTGCCCCAGGATCGCCGCCGCCGTCTGCGCCTCCGCCTCGAGCCCGAGCGACAGATACGCCTCTACCAGCCGGTGCAGCGCCTCGGGCGTATGGGTCGTCGTCTGGTAGTCCTCGACCACCACCCGGAACCGGTTGATCGCCGCCGTGTAATGCCCCCGCGCGAGGTAGTAGCGCCCGATCTCCATCTCCTTGCCGGCGAGATGGTCGAGCGCCAGCTCGAACTTCAGCTGCGCCGACTTCGCATACTGGCTGTCGGGATAGCGCTCGATGATGTCGCGCATCTCCTGGAGCGCCTCGAACGTGTTCGACTGGTCCCGCCCGATGTCCACGATCTGGTCGTAGTAGCTCAGCGCGATCAGGAACTGCGCATAGGGCGCGTCGATGTCGGCGGGAAAGAACTCCAGGTACCGCTCCGCCGCCGCCCGGCTCTCTGCATAGAGCCCGGCCTCGTGATAGGCGAAGGCCGACATCAGCATCGAGCGCTTGGCCCATTCCGAATACGGATACAGCCGCTCAACCTCGGCGAACATCGCGCCGGCATCCCGCGCCCGCCCCTCCTCGAGCAGCGCCTCGGCGTCGAGATAGATCGCCTGGGGGCTGCGCTCCTCGATCGGCGCCTCGCGGGGCCCGCCGAAGGGGTTGAGGCTGCCGAGCCGCGCGCTGCCGGGCAAGGTGCTGCCGCCTCCGCCGCAGGCCGCGAGGCCGAGGATGGAGACGAGAGCCGACGCGCGCGCCGCAAACCTCATTGCCAAACGCGCGAACCCCATCCTGCCCCTCGGAAACCCAGGCCCGGCA
>JBBQRM010000186.1:0-6138 GCA_038214855.1 Rhodobacterales bacterium
GGAATTGGCGAGCCCGTCGGGATGCTGCGGGCTCGCGGAGTTCAGCAGCAGCCGCGGGCAGCGTCACCTGCATCATCGCGCCCAACGACGTGCAGGAGGCGGATGCCGTGGAGACCCCGCCGCGCGCCCATGGCACCATCCATTCCGGCCTCGGCTACAGCGAGCCGGTGGTGATGCCTCAGCACGCCGATCTCGCCCGCGCGGCCGAGGTGCTGAACTCCGGCGAGAATGTCGCGATCCTCGTCGGCGCAGGCGCGCTCGAAGCCTCCGCCGAGGTGATCGCGGTGGCCGAGCGGCTGGGCGCGGGCGTCGCCAAGGCGCTGCTCGGCAAGGCGGCGCTGGCCGACGACCTGCCGTTCGTGACCGGGCAGATCGGGCTCCTGGGGACCGAGTCGTCGGACTGGATGATGCGGCATTGCGACACGTTCCTGATGATCGGGTCGCGCTTTCCGTATTCGGAGTTCCTGCCGAAGGAAGGCCAGGCGCGCGGGGTCCAGATCGACCTCGATCCGACGATGCTGTCGATCCGCTATCCGATGGAGTTGAACCTCACCGGCGATGCCGCAACGACGCTGCAGGCGCTGCTGCCGCTGTTGCAGCACAAGGAGAAGCGGAGCTGGCGCGAGCGGATCGAGCGGCGGGTGGCCGACTGGTGGGAGGACGTGGAGAAGCGCGCCAACCTGGAGGCGAACCCGGTCAATCCCGAGCTGCTGTTCTGGGAGCTGTCGAAGCAGCTGCCGGAGAATGCGATCATCGCCGCCGACAGCGGCTCCTCCGCCAACTGGTTTGCCCGCGCGCTGAAGATACGGCCGGGAATGAAGGCCTCGCTCTCGGGAACGCTCGCGACCATGTGCCCCGGCGTGCCCTATGCCGCGGCGGCGAAGTTCTGCTTCCCCGAGCGCGTCGCCATCGCCTTCGTCGGCGACGGGGCGATGCAGATGCTGGGGATCACAGATCTGATCACGGTGGCGAAATACTGGCGCCAGTGGGCCGACCCGCGGCTGATCGTCTGCGTGCTGTCGAACGGCGACCTGAACCAGGTGACCTGGGAGCTGCGTGCCATGGCCTCCTCGCCGAAGGTACCGAAGACGCAGGACGTGCCGGCGATGAACTTCGCGGCCTATGCCGAGCTGCTGGGCCTGAAGGGCCTGCGGGTCGAGCGCCGCGAGGACGTGGCCCCGGCCTGGGCCGAGGCGCTCGCCGCCGACCGGCCTTGCGTGATCGACGCTTTGGTCGATCCGGATGTGCCGACGCTGCCGCCGCACATCACGCTGAAGCAGGCGCAATCCTATGCCTCGGCGCTGGCGCAGGGGGACCCGGACACCAGCGGCATCCTCTGGCAGACCTTCAAGCGGGTCTTCGCCTGAGGCACGGGCGATGGCACGGCCGCAACTGCGCATCGAACGGGTGGAGGTGTCGGCCTTCACAATCCCCACCGATGCGCCCGAATCCGACGGGACCCTCGCCTGGGACAGCACCACGATGGTGCTGGTCGAGATCGCCTCCGGCGGATGCGTCGGCATCGGCTATACCTATAGCGACGTCTCCGCGGCGGCGCTGGTGCGCGGCAAGCTCGCGCCGCTCGTTGAGGGAATGGACGTGCTCGACATCCCCGCCGCCTGGCACGCCATGGTCCATGCGACCCGCAACCTCGGCCGGCCGGGGCTCACCTCGATGGCGATCTCGGCGGTGGACAACGCGCTGTGGGACCTCAAGGGCAAGCTTCTCGACGTGCCGCTCGCCGGGTTGCTCGGTGCGGCTCGGGAGGCTATCCCGGTCTACGGCTCGGGCGGCTTCACCTCCTATGACGATGCGCAGCTCGGCGGCTGGGCTGCGGAGGGGCTCGGCATGGTCAAGATGAAGGTGGGACGCGACCCCGCCGCCGATCCCGCGCGGATGCGGGTGGCGCGCGAGGCGATTGGCGACGGCGTGGCGCTGTTCGTCGATGCGAACGGAGCGCTCAGCCGCAAGGAGGCGCTGGCATTCGCCGAGACCGCGGCCGGATTCGACGTGCGCTGGTTCGAGGAGCCGGTCAGCTCCAACGACCTTGCGGGGCTGCGGCTGATGCGCGACCGCGGTCCCGCCGGCATCGCGATCGCGGCGGGGGAATACGGCTTCGACGCCGGCTACTTCCGGGCGATGCTGGCGGCGGGGGCGGTCGACGTGCTGCAGGCCGACGCCACCCGCTGCGCCGGGATCACCGGCTTCATGGCGGCGGCGGCGCTGGCGGAGGCCTTCGAGGTGCCGCTGTCGGCGCATTGCGCGCCGGCGCTCCACGTGGCGCCGTGCCTCGCGGCGCAGAAGGCGGTGCATATCGAGTGGTTCCACGACCACGTGCGCATCGAGGCGATGTTCTTCGACGGCGCCCCGGTGCCGCAGGACGGCGCGGTCCGCAGCAACGGGATGCCCGGGCTCGGCCTCGTGCTCAAGCGCGCCGATGCGCAGAGGTACCGCGCCGATGGCTGAGATCGGCGACTACGGCCTGATCGGCGACGGCGAGACGGCGGCTCTCGTCGGCCGCGACGGGTCGATCGACTGGCTGTGCTTCCCGCGCTTCGATTCGCCCGCCTGCTTCGCGGCGCTGGCGACGCAAGCAACGGAAGCTGGTGCATCGCGCCCACTGGAGCGGTGCGGCGCCGGACGCGCGCCTATCGCGGCGACAAGCTGATCCTCGCCACCCGCTTCGAGACCGAGACGGGCGCGGTCGAGCTTCTCGATTTCATGCCGATCCGCGGCGAAGAGCCGGATGTCGTTCGCATCGTCGTGGGGCTCAGCGGCCGGGTGGCGATGCGCAGCACGCTGCGCCTGCGCTTCGACTACGGCCGGCTGCTGCCCTGGCTGCGGGTCAGCAAAGCCGAGACGCATCTGGTGTCGGGACCGCACACCTGCCGGCTGAAGGCGCCGGTGCCGGTTCGCGAGGAGGACGACGCGCTGACGGCCGACTTCGAGGTGGTCGAAGGCGACCGCCTCGACTTCGTGCTCACGCACTATTCCTCGCACCGCGATCCGCCGGCGGAGGTCGAGCCGGAACTGGCGCTCGCCGAGACCGAGCGGTTCTGGAGCGACTGGACCGGCCGCTGCACCTATACGGGGCCCTGGCGCGAGGCGGTGGTGCGCTCGCTCGTCACGATGAAGGCGCTGGTGCACCTGCCCACGGGCGGCATCGTCGCGGCGCCCACCGCCGGGCTGCCGGAGATCCCCGGCGGCACCGCGAACTGGGACTACCGCTTCTGCTGGCTGCGCGACGCGACCTTCACGCTGACCGCCTTCACGACCGCCGGATACGCCGAGGAGGGGGAAGCGTGGCGCGACTGGCTGCTGCGCGCGGTCGCAGGGCACCCTGCGCAGATCCAGCCGGTCTACGGCGTCGAGGCGAACCCGCGGCTGACGGAATGGGAGGCGGGCTGGCTCGCGGGGTTCGGGGGCGCCACGCCCGTGCGGTTCGGCAATCTCGCTTTCCGGCAGAACCAGCTCGACGTCTTCGGCGAGGTGATGGATGCGCTGCATGTGGCACGGGTGCAGGGCGCGCACCCGCCACCCGACGCCTGGGTGCTCCAGCGGCGGATCGTCGAACACGTGGCGCGCATCTGGCGCGACCCAGACGACGGCATCTGGGAGACCCGCGACGGCCCGAAGCAGTTTACCTTCTCCAAGGTGATGGCCTGGGTCGCGGTCGACCGGGCGATCAAATCGAGCGAGATGTTCGGCCTCGAGGCGCCGCGCGAGGCCTGGGAGGCGCTCGCCGCGCAGATGCACGCGGCGATCTGTGCCGAGGGAGTCCGGTCGGGTCATTTCGTGCGCGAGTTCGGCGGCCGTGAGCTCGACGCGAGCCTGCTGCTCTTGTCGCAGCTGGGATTCGTGCCGCCGGCGGATCCACGGATGCGCGCCACGGTCGTGGCGATCGGCGAGCGGCTCACCGTCGATGGCTGCGTCTATCGCTCCGATCCGCACGCGCGCGGCGCGAAGGACGGAAGCTTCGTCGTCTGCGGCTTCTGGCTCGTCGATGCGCTCGTGCTCGAGGGGCGCCACGAGCAGGCGGCGGCGCTCTTCGAGCGGCTGCTCGGGATGCGCAACGACCTCGGGCTGCTGGCCGAGGAATACGATCCGCACACGCGCAGCCTGCGCGGCAATTTCCCGCAGGCTTTGTCGCATCTGGGCCTGGTCGGCTCGGCCTACAATCTCGCCACCGGCGGCGATCAAGCCCGCCGCCGCGCCGGCGGCGGGCAGGCGCCGCCGGCGCGAAACTCCGCTTGCACTCGAACCCACGGGTTGATTTGATGACAAATACCATGCCTGTCCCCGCCTCCCCTCGCAGCTCCGGTCCGGTGGTCGTCGTGACCGGCGCCTCTGCCGGGGTCGGCCGCGCCACCGTCCGGCGCTTCGCCCGCGACGGCGCGCGGATCGGCCTGATCGCCCGCGATGCCGACGCGCTCGCCGAGGTCGCGCGCGAGGTCGAGGAAGCCGGCGCCACCGCCCTCGTCCTGCCGCTCGACGTGACCGACGCGGATGCGGTCTTCGCCGCCGCCGATCGTGTCGAGGCCGAGCTCGGGCCCATCGACATCTGGGTGAACGACGCGATGGCGACCGTGTTCTCGCCGATCTCCGAGATCACGCCGGCCGAGTTCCGGCGGGTGACCGAGGTCTGCTACCTCGGCTTCGTCCACGGCACGATGGCAGCACTGAGGCACATGCGCCCGCGGGGCCGCGGGTCGATCGTCCAGGTGGGCTCGGCGCTCGCCTATCGCGGTATCCCGCTCCAGGGCGCCTATTGCGGCGCCAAGCACGCGATCCGCGGCTTCACCTCGTCGCTGCGAACCGAGCTCGACGCGGAGAAGTCGCGCATCCACGTGACCATCGTCGAGCTGCCGGCGGTCAATACCCCGCAGTTCGACTGGGCGCGCACGCATCTCGAAACCAAGCCGCGGCCGATGGGCAAGCCGGTCCAGCCCGGCGTCGCCGCCGACGCGATCCACCGCGCCGCCTACGGGCACTGGCGGGAATACTGGCTCGGCCTGCCCACGGTCGAGACGATCCTCGGCAACTTCATCGCCCCGGGCCTGCTCGACCGCTACCTCGGCCGCGTGGCCTGGAAGGGCCAGGAGACGGACGAGCCGTTGCCGCCGGAGCGACGCGACAACCTGATGGAACCGGTGGAGGGGCTGCACCGGATCACCGGCTCCTTCGGCGCCGATGCGACCCGCAGCGCGATGCTGCTGCCGGGACCGCTCGCGCGGATCGGCGCGGTGGCCCTGGGAGGTGCTGCGCTCTTCGCGCTCGGCTTGGCCGTGGCGACGGCGGGAAGACGGCGCGACTAGGACGGCCCGATGGCCCAGATCTTCAAGCCCGGCGCCAACACCCTCGCGCGGCTCGCGCTGATCGGGATCGTGGCGCTGCCTATGGCGGCGGCGGGCTACGGGCTTGTGCTGGCGCGGTCGAACTACACGACCGGCGAGAACCAGACGGTGGTCCAGCCCATCCCCTTCAGCCACGCGCACCACACCGCCGAGATCGGCATCGACTGCCGCTACTGCCACACCGGGGTCGAGACCTCGGCCGAGGCGGGCATCCCGCCCACCACCACCTGCATGACCTGCCACAGCCAGCTGTGGACCAATGCCGAGATGCTCGCGCCGGTCCGGGAGAGCCTGGTGACCGGCGAGCGGTTGCGCTGGCGGCCGGTCAACGACCTGCCGGACTACGTCTATTTCGCCCATTCGATCCACATCGCCAAGGGTGTCGCCTGCACCACCTGCCACGGACCGGTCGGCGAGATGAAGCTGATGCGCCAGCACGCGCCGCTGACCATGGGCTGGTGCCTCGACTGCCACCGCGACCCCGGCCCCAACCTCAGCCCGCGCGAGGCGATCTTCGATCCGTTCGACGCGCCCACCGCCGGCGAGACGGCGATGGCGGCGGCGCGGCTCGAGGAATACCACGTTAAGATCGACGGCCTCACCGACTGCTCGAAGTGCCACCGATGAGGGCGCCGTTCCATCTGCCCGGCGAGGGCCCCTCCCGCCGCGAGGCGCTCAAGCTGTTCTCGGCCGGGGCCGCAGCGCTGGTCGCGGGCTGCGCGCCGCCGGGCGAGGACATCGTGCCCTACATCGACATGCCCGAGGGGATGACGCCCGGGGTGCC
>JBBQRM010000187.1:0-6133 GCA_038214855.1 Rhodobacterales bacterium
TGGGCAAGACCATCGTTCTCATCACTCCCAAGTTGCGCGAGATCATGGCGATCACCGACCGCGTGAGCGTAATGCGTCGCGGCGAGATGGTGGCGAGCCTGACGACCACCGAGACCGACCCCGCCGAGATCGCCGAGCGCATGGTGGGCCGCCGGGTGCTGCTCCGGGTCGAGAAGGCGCCGGCCCGGCCCGGGCCGGTGGTGCTCGAGGTGCGCGGCCTCACCCTGCGCGACGGACGGGGGGTGGAACTTCTGCACGAGGTGAGCCTCGAGGTCAGCGCGGGCGAGATTCTTGGCATCGCCGGGGTCGCGGGCAACGGTCAGTCCGAGCTGCTCGAGGTGCTGGCAGGGATGCGCCCGGCCACCGGCGGGACAGTAACGCTCAACGGCCAGCCACTCGAGCTCGGCCGCAGCACGAGTGCCGAGGCGCGGCGGCGCGCGGGCATCGGCCATGTGCCGGAGGACCGGCACCGGCGCGGGCTGGTAATGCCCTTCGCGGAATGGGAGAACGCCTGCTTCGGGCACCAGCGCGAGAGGCGGTTCCGTGGGCCGCTCGCGACGCTCGACCGAAGGGCGATGCGCGATCTGGCGCGCACAGGCATCGAGCGTTTCGACATCCGCCCGCCGAGCTGCGACCTCGTGACCGCCAACTTTTCCGGCGGCAACCAGCAGAAGATCGTGCTCGCCCGCGAGATCGAGCGTGACCCCGAGGTGCTGCTGGTCGGCCAGCCGACGCGCGGGGTCGATATCGGTGCGATCGAGTTCATCCATTCCCAGATCGTCGCCCTGCGCGACCGGGGCAAGGCGATCCTGCTCGTCTCGGTCGAGCTCGACGAGATCCAGGGGCTCAGCGACCGGATCGTGGTGATGTTCGCTGGCCGCGTCTCGGGCGTGCGACGGGCCGGCGAGACCGACGAGCGCGAGCTCGGGCTGCTGATGGCCGGGATCGACCCGGCCGCGGTGGGCGCCGCGTGAGCCCCGCCCTGCCCCGCTGGGCCGATCTCGCGCTCATCCCGGCGCTCAGCCTTGTCCTCGCCTTCCTCGTCGCCGGGCTGGTGGTGGTCTTCATCGGGGAGGATCCGGTCAAGGCGGTTCGCGTACTGATCGCCGGCGCACTCGGGTCGAGCTACGGGATCGGCTTCACGCTCTACTACGCCACCACCTTCGTCTTCACCGGACTTGCGGTTGCCATCGCCTTCCACGCGGGACTCTTCAACATCGGCGGCGAGGGGCAGGCGGCGCTGGGGGGCATCGGAGCCACGCTGGTGGCGCTCTCCCTCGACCAGACGCACTGGCTGATCGTGCTGCCGGTGGCGGTCCTCGGCGCCGGTCTCTTCGGCGGCGCCTGGGCCTTCATCCCCGGCTATCTGCAGGCCAGGCGCGGCAGCCATGTCGTGATCACCACGATCATGTTCAACTTCATCGCCTCCGCGCTCGTGGTCTATCTGCTGGTCAACGTGATGAAGGTGCCCGGCTCGATGGCACCCGAGACGCGGGCCTTCGGCGAGGGCGCGCAGCTGCCGTTCATCCACGAGATGCTGGGCGCCCTCGGCGTCCCCATGTCGCGCACGCCGATGAACCTCGCCTCGCTGCTGGCGCTGGTGGCCGCGTTCCTCACCTGGGTGCTGATCTGGCGCACGCGGCTCGGCTACGAGATGCGCGCCTTCGGCCATTCCGAACCCGCGGCGGTCTATGCCGGCATCGACCCGGTGCGCATTACCGTCGTGGCTATGGTGCTGTCGGGCGCGATGGCGGGGCTCATGGCGATCAACGTCGTGGTCGGCTTCCAGCACCGGCTGGTGCTCGACTACGTCGGCGGCGCGGGATTCGTCGGGATTGCCGTGGCCCTGATGGGACGGTCGCATCCGGTCGGGGTGATCCTCGCGGCAGTGCTCTTCGGCATCCTCTACCAGGGCGGCGCCGAGCTCGCCTTCGAGATGCCGCGGATCAGCCGGGACATGATCGTGGTGATCCAGGCGCTGGTGATCCTGTTCACCGGCGCGCTCGAGGCGCTGGTGCGCCGGCCGGTCGAGCAAGGGTTCCTGATGCTGCGCATGCGGCCGCGGTGATGGATCTCGGCACGATCCTCCAGCTCCTCGGCTCGAGCCTGAGGCTCGCGACGCCGCTCCTGCTCGCCTGCCTCGCGGGGCTCTATTCCGAGCGCGCGGGCATCTTCGACATCGGGCTCGAAGGCAAGATGCTCGCCTCCGCCTTCACCGCCGCTGCGCTGGCCGCGGTGACCG
Source organism: Rhodobacterales bacterium (assembly GCA_038214855.1). GTDB lineage: Bacteria > Pseudomonadota > Alphaproteobacteria > Rhodobacterales > Rhodobacteraceae > Amaricoccus. The sequence continues at coordinate 2,243 of JBBQRM010000187.1, forward strand.
GTTCGGTCTGGCTGGGGCTCTTCGCGGGCATCGGCGCGGCGCTGGCGCTGTCGCTCCTGCACGGCTTCGCCTCGATCACCCTCAAGGGCAACCAACTCATCTCCGGCGTCGCGATCAACTTCCTCGCCGCGGGACTCACCGCGCTCGTCGGCCAGACATGGTTCGGGATGGGCGGCCAGACGCCGCAGCTCGGGACAGGCGCGCGCTTTTCGGCAATCACCCTGCCCTTCGTCGAGACGCTCCGGCCCGTCCCGGTGCTGGGGCCGATCTATGCGACGCTGATCTCGGGCAACAACCTGCTGGTCTATCTCGGCCTCGCGACGGTGCCGCTCACCTGGTGGGTGCTGTTTCGCACCCGCTTCGGGCTGCGCCTGCGCGCGGTCGGCGAGAACCCCGGCGCGGTCGATACCGCCGGCGTTTCGGTCGTGCGCCAGCGCTACGCGGCGGTGATGATCTGCGGCCTGCTGACCGGCATCGCAGGCGCATATCTCTCCACCGCGATGTCGGCAGGCTTCGTGCGCGACATGACCGCCGGCAAGGGCTTCATCGCCCTCGCGGCGCTGATCTTCGCCAAGTGGCGCCCCTGGCCGGCGCTCTGGGCCTGCCTGCTCTTCGGCTTTCTCGAGGCGGTCGGCATCCGCTATCAGAGCATCACGCTCGGCGCCTTCACCCTGCCGGTGCAGTTCATGCAGGCGCTGCCCTACATCCTGACGGTGGTGATCCTCGCCGGCTTCGTCGGGCGCGCCGTGCCGCCACGCGCCGGCGGCCGACCTTACGTGAAGGAGCGCTGATTGGACGCGGCGGAGATCGTCCGCGCGCGCGCCGGGGCCGAGCCGGTCCGCGTGGCGCTCGTGCTCGGCTCGGGGCTCGGCGGCCTCGCGGAGACGGTGGTGGGGGCGACGGTGGACTACGCCGATCTGCCCGGCTTCCCGCGCGCCGGCGTCTCGGGCCATTCCCCGCGGCTCACGGTGGGGGAGCTCGCCGGCGTGCGGGTCGCGGTGCTCGGCGGGCGTGAGCATTTCTACGAACGCGGCGATGCGGCGGCGATGCGCGCGCCCCTGGAGACTTTGCGCGCGCTCGGGGCCGAGCGGCTGATCCTGACCAACGCCGCCGGTGCGATCCGCGCCGATCTCGCTCCGGGCGACGTCATGTCGATCGCCGACCACATCAACTTCTCCGGCCGCAACCCGCTGATCGGCGAGCCGGACGAGGCGCGCTTCGTGAACATGACGGACGCCTACGACCCGGCGATGCGCAGAGCGCTCGCCGAGGCCGCCGCGGCCGAGGATCTGCCGCTGCCCGAGGGCGTCTACGCCTGGTATTCCGGTCCGAGCTTCGAGACGCCGGCCGAGATACGGGCGCTGCGCGCGCTGGGCGCGGATGCGGTCGGCATGTCAACGGTGCCCGAGGTGATCCTCGCGCGCTTTCTCGGGCTGCGCGTCGCGGCGGTCTCCACGATCACCAACATGGCCGCGGGCCTCAGCGCCGAGGCGCTCAGCCACGCCCACACCAAGGCGATGGCGCCGCAGGGTGCGCAGAAGCTCGCGCGCATCCTGCGCCGGGCGATGGCCGCGCTCGCGCGCTGAGCCGGGGCCCGGCTTCGCCCCATCCTGCGCGGGCTGCCGCCCGCCGCCTGCGAACCGCCGCTTCGCGGTGAAAATTAATAGTCCGTTACCGGCTTCTCCGCTAGGATCGGCCTGCGCAGGCAGCGATCCGGTCGGATGCAGATTTACCTCCCCATCGCCGAGGTGTCGGTTGACGCCTTCGTGCTTCTGGCCATCGGGTCGATGGTGGGCGTGCTCTCGGGAATGTTCGGGGTGGGCGGCGGCTTCATCCTGACGCCGCTCCTGTTCTTCATCGGCATCCCGCCGGCTGTGGCGGTGGCCTCGGCCGCGAACCAGATCGCCGGGGCCTCGTTCTCGGCGCTGCTCGCGCATCTGCGACGACGGACCGTGGACTTCAGGATGGGGACGGTTCTGCTCGCCGGCGGCATCCTCGGCTCCGCACTGGGCGTCCAGGTCTTCGCGGCCCTGCGTCGAGCCGGGCAGTTCGAGCTGGTGATCAGCCTGTGCTACGTACTGATGCTGGGCGTCATCGGCGGGCTGATGCTCGCCGAGAGCCTGAGGGCCTGGCGCCGCGGCAAGGATCCCAACGTGCTCCTCGCCCCGCGCAAGCGCCACACCTGGGTGCACGGGCTGCCGCTGAAGATGCGCTTCCGCACCTCGCAGCTCTACGTCAGCGCCATCCCGCCCTTCGTCGCCGGAGCGCTGGTGGGCATCCTCGCGGCGATCATGGGCGTGGGCGGCGGCTTCATCATGGTGCCGGTGATGATCTACCTGATCGGGATGCCGACCAAGGTCGTCGTCGGGACCTCCCTCTTCCAGTTCCTGTTCGTCACGAGCCTCACCACGATCATGCACGCGGTCCAGAGCAAGACCGTCGACACGGTTCTCGCCCTCCTGCTGCTCGTGGGAGGCGTCGTCGGCGCGCAGGTCGGCGTCGGCCTCGCCGCACGGCTCAGGGCGGAGCAGCTGCGCATCCTGCTGGCCCTCCTGGTGCTCGCGGTGTGCTTGAAGCTGGCGAGCGATCTGGTGCTGCGGCCGGAAGACCTCTACTCGCTGGCGCCGTCGTGAGCGCCCTGCGGCTCCTGCTCGCGCTCGTGCTGTTCGCCTCGCCCGTGGCGGCGCAGGAGACGGTGGTCACGGGGCTGAGCGCCGATTCCATCGCCCTCAACGCCACTTTCGACGGATCGGAGCTGTTCGTCTTCGGCGCCGTGCGCCGCGACGCGCCGACCCCGCCCGATGCGGGTCCCCTCGACATCGTCATCACGATCAAGGGTCCGCCGAGCGCCGTGACGGTTCGGCGCAAGACCCGGGTCTTAGGCGTGTGGGTGAACACCCAGTCGGTCCGCGTCCGCGCCGCCCCCAGCCTCTATGCGATCGCGAGCACCCGGCCTCTCGCCGAGCTGCTGACCGAGACCGAGCGGCTGCGCCACGGCATCGGCATGGACCAGGCGGTGCGCCGGGTCGGATCGCATCCGATGCTCGCCGACACCCGCCCCTTCGCCGACGCGGTGGTGCGCCTGCGCCGCGAGAGCGGCCTCTACTCGCAGGCCGACGGCGGCGTGTCGCTCGAGGAGCAGACGCTGTTCCAGACCCGCTTCGACCTGCCCGCCAATCTGATCGAGGGCATCTACACCGCAGAATTCTTCCTGGTGCGCGAGGGAGAGGTCATCAGCGACGGCTCAACCGCGATCAGCGTGCGCAAGACCGGGATCGAACGGTGGCTCTTCAACCTCGCCCAGGACAGCCCGCTGCTCTACGGCCTGCTAGCCGTGGCGCTCGCGCTCGCCGCGGGCTGGCTCGCCGCGACCGGGTTCCGCCTCGTGCGGCGCTAGGAATTCCCGGGTGCTCAAGATTGAGCAAACTGATAAGTAGCTGATTTTACTTTGCTTTTTTTAGTGTCGTTAACCACGTGGAAAGGATTTGCTCACCGCGAGAGCGCCAGCTCCGGTGCCGGGCGGATCAGATCGTCGGTTCCCAGCGCAGTCCTCGGGCGGGCGAGCGAGTAGCGCGTGACCCAGACCAGCCGCTCCTCGGCGCGGGTGATCGCGACATAGGCGAGCCGCTGCCACACCGGCACGCCGGCCTCGACCCTTCCAGACCAGGCGGCAGCGGAGATGTCGGGGGCGAAGACCTGGACCTCGGGCCATTGCGAGCCCTGCGCCTTGTGGATCGTCACCGCCGCCCCGTGCAGGAACACCACCCCCATCCGTGCCGCCGAAGCGAAGAACGGCTCCTCGCGACCGGGCGCCTCGATCTGGATGATGCTCGCCACCGACACCGCCGGTTCCTCCGCCCCGATCAGATGCACCCGGCTGAAGCCCGGCTT
>JBBQRM010000188.1:0-6111 GCA_038214855.1 Rhodobacterales bacterium
AGGCGCGGCGCGAGGCGCAGGTGATGCTGCGGCATCCGAACTACTCCGGGCTGCAGCGCAACCAGGTCACGCATCTGTTCGTGCCGGCGCGGTTCGTCGACACGCTGGAGGTGACGCAGGGCGACGAGCTGGTGTTCTCGATGACCGGCGGCATCTCGATCAGCGAGGATCCGACCTTCCGCTTCAAGTACACGCCGAACGGCGCCGGCGGGCTCGAGGTCAGGGCCACCGACACCGACGGCGAGGTCTTCGAGCAGAGATTTCCGGCCGGGAGCTAGGGCTGCGCAGGAACTGCTCAAGGTTGAGCAATCCGGAAAAGCCCGCATTTCCAACAGCTTACGGCTTCTGTTAACCACAGGGAAAGGATTTGGGGTACGGAGTTCCGCCCTGAAGTCGCGGGCCGCTGCGCGGCTCAGAAACAGCGCACGTCCCCCTCGGCCTGTGCCCGGCGCAGGTCGCGCACCATCTCGTCGGTGCTCGGCGCCGAGCGCATCACCCCGACGCGCTCGCCCGAGACCTGGCGCAGCGACAGCACCGTCTCGGCGGCGACGTAGCGCTCGTAGGGCAGGATCGAGGCGATGACGTCGATGGCGCAGGAACAGCGCCGCAGGCTCTCGCGGGTCTGGCCGTTCGTCGCCATGCAGACGAACACGTAATCCGCCCGCGCCTCGGTGGGATAGTCGTTCACTTCGCCCGGAGACTGCGCCGCGGCAGGGGCGGCGAGCGCCAGGGCCATCGCTACGAAGACCGCGCGCATCTCAACCCCCCTCCGCGCCGCTGAAGACCATCCGCTGCTCGAAGCGCACGGTGCCTGTCTCGCTCGCCGGGATCGCGGCCTCGAGCGACACGAACCTGCCGGGCACGGCGTCGCTGAGCACGAAGCCGAGCGCGAGCGCGTCCATCCCGCGCATCCGCGCCGCGTTGGGATCGTCCGCGAAGGGGCGGAACTCCAGCCTGGTAGCCGCTCCGCCGGCGGCCTCGACCGCAACCGTGGCGCCGCCGCTGGCCAGCGCGTCGCGCAGGCGGTTGCGGATGTAGAACGGGCTGCCGCCGGTCAGCGCCGCGACCGCACGCACCGTCTCCTCCATGAAGACGAGAAACACCGGGTTGCCGGCGCCTGCGGGAAGCTCGTCGATCGCGGTCCTGCGTCCGGCGGCCTCGAGCACGACGGAGGCGCTGTCCGCGCCTGCCGTCAGCGTCACCCGCCCCGACGGAACTTGTGGCACCACCGGGTTCTCCGGCGCTGTCTCCCGCGTATAGGCGTAGGCGAGGCGGGTGCCCGGCGCCACGTCTTCCAGCGCGCCGGTCGCAAACAGCAGGTCCTGCGCCTCGCCCGCCTGCGCAGCCGCCGCGAAGACGGCGAACGCCGCTGCCTTGATCCCGCTCCTCCAGTGCCGCATCGGCGCGCCTCCCTGAGACCACGCCCCGATCCTACAGGGCCGGAGCCCGGCCGCAACAGCCCGGGGTTGCGACCAAGGTCGCAGCCCGCGACCCGAAAGGAGAGACCGCCTTTCGTCGCGGTGGCGGGAGCCGGGTCGGGCTGCTAGGGTCGCGCATACCAAACCAAGAGGGCGCGGCAGATGCGGTCCGACCTGATCTCGCTGAAGGACCAGCCCTGTGCCCGCGTCGAGCAGGTGATGGTCATCGACGACCATCCGCTGTTCTGCGAGGCCCTGGCGATGACCCTGACCGGCGCGCTCGGGGTGCGCGCGGTGGTGACGGCGAGCTCGCTCGGCGAAGGCCTCGCCAAATTGCGCGCGGGAGCGGCCCCCGACGCGATCCTGCTCGACCTGAACCTGCCGGACGTCACCGGACTCGACGGGCTGATCCGGCTGAAGGCCGCGGTTCCCGGCGTGCCGGTCATCGTCGTCTCGTCGCTCCACGAGAGCCAGATCATCACCTCGGCGATGCGCGCCGGTGCGGCGGGCTTCATCCCCAAGCATTCCGCCCGCGAGGTCTTCGCCGAGGCCTTCACCCGCATCTGGTCGGGCGGCACCTACACGCCGGAGGGCTATGTCGCGCCGAAGAATCCCCAGAGCGCGGACGAGGCCCGCGATCCCGCCACCCGGCTCGCCGAGCTGACGGCGCAGCAGGCGCGCATCCTCGATCTCGTCTGCGAGGGCAAGCTGAACAAGCAGATCGCCTACGACCTCTCGATCGCCGAGACCACGGTCAAGGCGCATATCACCGCGATCCTGCGCAAGCTCGGGGCCCACAGCCGGACCCAGGCGGTGCTGATCGCAGGCAAGGCGAGCTTTGCCTCGATCCTGCGCGACGAGAGGGGCTGTGACTGAGCCCGGACGGGTGGATTGGTTCCGTCACCGGCTGCGGCGCGTGTGCTCCGAAACGAGGGCAGCGTCCGTCCGCGGGTGGGCGAGAAGCGCCCGCGTCGTGCCGAAGGCACGCCTCCGGCGTGGGGGCGGACGGGCGCTGCCCGGCGTTGCCGCCGGGCGAAACGGGCCGGCCGTGTGCGAGCTGTTCAAGCGGGCATAGTATGAGCCCGGACGGGTGGATCGGGTGATGCAATCCGCGCTTGGTCCGGAGTAGGATCGCCCGATGGGGGAGATGGCGCGCATCGGCGAGACCGGCACTGCGGGCGTGAGGCGCGCCCAGTCGCTCCATGCCGAGACCGACGCGGCGATGGCCGAGATCGCCGAGGGGCTGGGCCTCGGGCCCTTCGCGCTGATCGCGCTCTTCGTCTCGGCCGATCGCGACCCCGATGCCGTGGCCGATGCCGTGGCGCGCCATCTGCGGGGCCAATGCGTCATCGGCGCCTCCACCGCCGGCGAGATCGGGCCCGGCGGCCATCTCGACGGCGCCATCACCGCGATCGGTCTGCCGCTCGCCCATTTCCGGGCCGAGGTGATGGTGATCCGCGGGCTCACCGGCTTCTCGGCCCGCGAGACGGTATCCGAGGTGCTGCACCGGCGCAGCAGGCTCGCCGGCAACGCGCTCAGCCTGCCGAACGAGTTCGCGTTCCTCCTGATCGACGGCCTGTCGCTGCGCGAAGATGCGCTGGTCTCGACGCTGGGGCCCGCGCTCGGCGGCACGCCGCTCTTCGGCGGCTCGGCGGGCGACGGCGTGCGCTTCGGGTGCACCCGCGTGCTGGCGGAGGGGGTCTTCGCCTCCGATGTGGCAGCGCTCGCCTTCATCCGCACCCGCTGCCGCATCAAGGTGTTCCGCTTCGACCACCTGCTGCCGACCGACCGGCGGATGGTCGTGACCGATGCCGATCCCGCAACCCGGATCGTGCGCGGGATCAACGCCGAGCCCGCGGCGCGCGCCTATGCCCGCGCGCTCGGCCGCGATGCCGAGGGGCTCGCGCCCTTCGCCTTCGCCGCGCATCCGGTCGTGGTGCGCTCGGGCGGCCAGCACCACGTGCTCGCGGTCCAGCGGATCGAGCCGGACGGCAGCCTGCGCTTCTTCAGCGCCATCGACGAGGGCATGGTGCTGACGCTGGCCGAGGGCCAGGACATCGCCGCGCATCTGGAGCGCGCGCTCGAGGATCTGTCGCCCGAGGGGCCGCCGGAGGCGGTGATCGCCTGCGAATGCATCCTGCGCCGGCTGGAGATCGAGGAGCGGCAACTGAAGGGCGCGATGCGCCCGACGCTCGCGCGGCACAACGTCGTGGGCTTCAACAGCTACGGCGAGCAGTTCAACATGCTCCACGTCAACCAGACCTTTACCGGCGTCGCGATCTATCCGCCTCCCGAGACCGTGCCCCGATGACCCCGCTGCTGCTCGACCCCGAGGACGATCTCGCCCGCCAGAACGCGAAGCTCCGCCGGATCGCGGAGGTGCTGATGCACCGCGTCGAGCAGGAGCTCGCCGACAGCGGCCCCGGTCACGCCAGCTTCCAGCTCGCCGCGGCACTCGAGGAACAGGTGCGCGCGCGCACCCGCGAGCTCGACAACGCCTTCACGATGCTCTCGATCGCCAATGCAAGGCTGACGGCGGCGCGTCAGGAGAGCGAGCGCGCGCGGCTCGATCTCGCCGACGCGCTCGAGGCGATGCACGAGGGTTTCGCGCTGTTCGATCCCGACGACGCGCTGATCATGTGCAACAGCCGCTTCTCGGCGCAGCTGCCCGATGTGGCGGCCAAGCTCGGACCGGGGCTGAAGTTCGTCGATTACGTGCGTCTCGTCGCCCAGAGCCGGCACCTCGACCTGCCCGAGGGCGACCCGCGCGACGCCTGGGCGCGGCAGCGGATGCTCAGCCACCGCCAGCCGAGCGCGGATCTCGTCGTCCAGCTCCGCGGCGACCGCTGGCTCCAGGTGAGCGCGCTCCGCACCCCCTCCGGCGGCACGGCCGTGGTCCAGACCGACGTCACCTCGATGATCCACGCCGAGCGCCGGAAGCGGGCGCAGCTGCGCGACGACCAGGCGCAGCTGATGCGCGCGATGCTCGACCACATCACGCAAGGCGTGGTGCTCTACGATGCGCACCACCGGCTGGCGGGGTGGAACGAGCGGATGCACGCGCTCCTGTCGCTGCCGGTGCGCCTCGCGCGGCCGGGGGTGCATGTCGACGAGATCCTCGACTACATGCGCGGCGCCGGGCGGATCGCCTGGAACATCGACGTCCAGACCGTGGTCGACTGGACCCGGCTGCCCCCCGGCCGGCCGCAGCTCGCCTTCGAGATGCGCCGCGCCGACGGCGGCATCCTCGCTGCGGTCTGCCAGGACATGCCCGACGGCGGCTACATGATGAGCGTGACCGACATGACCGCCGAGCGGCGGGCGCTCGAGGCGCTGCACCGCGCCAACGAGACGCTCGAGACCCGTGTGGCCGAGCGCACGCGCGAGCTAGAGGCGGCGCGCGACGCCTCCGAGCGCGCCCATGCCTCGAAGCTGCGCTTCGTCGCCGGCGCGAGCCACGACCTGCTCCAGCCGCTCAGTGCGGCCAAGCTGTTCCTGTCGTCGCTGTCGCACACGCGGCTCGACGGCGACCAGCGGATCGTCGTGGAGCGCATCGGCAGCGCCTTCGCGAGCGTCGAGAGCATCCTCGGTGCGCTGCTCGACATTTCCAACCTCGACATCGGGGCGGTGCGCGCCGACGTGGTGCCGATGCCGCTCGGCCCGCTGCTCGAGAGCATCGGCCAGCAGTTCCAGCCGCTCGCGCGCGAGCGGGGGCTCGGCCTGCGGGTGGTTCCCTGCTCGGCCTGGGTCGAGAGCGACCCGGCCTATCTGCGGCGCCTCCTCCAGAACCTCGTGGTCAACGCCCTGCGCTACACCAAGGGCGGCAAGGTGCTGGTGGGGGTGCGGGCGGGTGCGGAGCATCTGCGGCTCGAGGTGCTCGACACCGGTCCCGGCATCCCGCCCGAGCGCCGCGACGACATCTTCCGCGAGTTCGTCCGGCTCGAGACCGCCCCCGGCACGGCACCCGGGATGGGGCTGGGCCTTGCGATCGTCGAGCGGGCCTGCGCGCTGCTCGGCCACCGGCTGGCGCTCGACTCGCGGCCGGGCAGCGGCACGCGCTTTGCGCTGACGCTGCCGCGGGCGCCGGGCCCGTGCCCCTCCGGTTCCGCGCACGGCCCGGGCCTGCCCGCGCGCGAGAGCCCGCCGCTCGACGACATGATCGTGGTGGTGATCGAGGACGACGACGCGGTGCGCGAGGGAATGGTCGCGGTGCTCGAGGACTGGGGGGCGAGCCCGCTCGTCGCCGCCGACGTCGGTGCTGCCGAAGTGCTGATCGCCGACATCGGGGTCGCTCCCGACGTGGTGATCGCCGACCAGTTCCTCGCGGGCGGCGCGACCGGCCTCGAGGCGATCGCGCGCCTGCGCGCCGGCAGCGGGCCGGTCCCGGCGGTGATCGTCTCGGCCGACCGCTCCGCCGAGCTGCGCCGCGAGGCTGGGGCGCGGGGCATCACCCTGCTCGGCAAACCGCTGGAGCTGCACCGCCTGCGCGCGGTGCTGCAATCGGCGAAGACCCGCGGCGCCTGAACGGCGACTTCCATCGCCGGTCAGGTTGGAAGATAGGTCAAGTCTTTGACTGACATGAGTTTGCTTGTTTCGAGGTTCGCCCTCGGCACACTACGCGACACAATCAGGTAGTTTGAACTCCGGCGGATCCCTGCGGGCCGCGCTTGCTCGGACCGGATGAGCGAGGCTC
>JBBQRM010000189.1:0-6109 GCA_038214855.1 Rhodobacterales bacterium
TGTTCAACAGCTTGAATCTACAGCGCTTTCAGGCGCACGCAACCATTCTCGCCCATTTGGATGAATAAGCCGGGGTAAGGCGAAACAGTCTTCAGGCCCAAAGAAAGTGTCTTGCTTCACCATGATGAGCGCGGCGGGGAACAGAAGGACAGGAGTAATAGCCTTTATCACGGTTCGCGATTTGCGTTGGGAATGACCTCGCTCACCGAGCCTGCTCGTGTGAACATCGAGTCACGGTTCGCCCACACTACGACGCATGCGACGAGGACGAAGAGATACGTGTCGTATGGTTGCGCGTCCGGCCAAAGCGGATTGATCAGCTGGAAGTGGAACAAGGCGGGCAGCAGGATGCTGCCGCGTGACGCGTTGAACAGCGGGGTAACGATCACTGCGAGGGTCACATTGCCGATGAAGAAGGGTGGGAAGCTCCACCCGCTCTGAACTGTCCCAGCCAGATAGAACGCCGGAAGGTGCCAGAACCCCCAGGTCGCGCCGATCAGCAACCCGGCCCAGATCGGGGTCATGTGCCGCTGCAAGATCGGTTGCGCCACGCCGCGCCAGCCGAACTCTTCCACTGGGCCGAGAAACAGCATGAACCCCATCAGCCCGAGCAAAGCTCCGAGGCTTTCGAACTGCAACGGCCTCGTCAGGGTTCCTTTAGCAAGTGCTCCTAAAGCAAATGTCAGCGGAACGCCGACCAGCAGAAATGCAGCCCACCACAATGAGCATCTCCAAATTGCGAGGCGGGAGAGAAACGACTTGAACCCCGAGAAACCACCATACACGGACGTCACGACGAACGCCGCGAAGGCAGGTCCCCAAGTAGCAAGTATGAAGAACGGGTGGGTGCCGCCCATCTCGCCGAACCATTCGACAGCCAAGTCCGGACGAAAGATGTGGAGGCCGAGCAGACCCCAGGTTATCGCGAAGGTAACGAGCACGAATGGAATGATTGCGATTGATGGCACGCGATGCTTAGGCCGCACGTAAGGAATATCAGCCACGGATTCAGTCCACTTCATTGCTAATATGAACGTCATAGGTCTACTTGGCGGTTCGCTCCGTTGCTTTGACGCGGATCAGGCCAATGATGAGAAAGCGGACATCTCCTGCGATGCGGAAAACGGCCAATTTGGGCTCGGAGCGATTGTCCGAGACTTCGTTCGCTTCCGGTCAGGGCGCTGGACCCGCCCGGAATCAAGCCGAAGGCGCCGGGCGAGCGCCTGCCCGTTCGGGCGGGCTGGCGCTGTTGCCGTCCACGCGCGCCGCTGGGGTGTCGGAGTGGCCTGGCGGGCATAAAGCGCGCCGCACGGGCGTTGCGGCGCCATCCCACGGACAGGCGCGCGCGCGGCTCGCGTTGTACGTCTGGAGAGGACCGCTCGGGGCTCTCAGCTGCGGTGATTGACCCTGCGCCAAGGACCGCCGCCCGCTCAGCCCCGACCCTCGGGGGTGCAGAGGCAGTCGGCCGGGCGCGAGTGGTCGCGCTCGACGGCGACGTCGGGGCCGGCGATCCGGTCCATGCGGCGGGCGAGTTCGATGTCGAGCGCCGAGAGCCCGTCGCAATCATGGGTGGTCAGCGTCACGTCCACGACGTTGTAGGTGTTTGACCATTCCGGGTGGTGGTTGAGCTTCTCGGCAACCAGTGCCGCGCGCGACATGAAACCCCAGGCCTGCGAGAACGAGCGGAATTTCCAAATCTTGCGGATCGCGTCGCGATTGTCGCTCGCGCGCCAGCCGGTCTCGCCCAGCGCGGGCAGCGCCTCGGCGCGGGCGGCTTCGTCGAGCGGGTCGGACATGAATCTCTCCTGCAACCGGCTTCATTCAGCGCTCGGCGCCCCGCAGCGTCAAGCCTGCTGCGGCGGGATTTTGCCGAGCGATTTTTTTCGCTTTCGCTCAATTCATAAACCTTCCATTAACCGAAAATCACCCAGAACCATCGGTGAATGAAATCCGCGGGTGGCGAAGCATTGTCGCATAGTATTGCGCCAGTGAAGGGAATTATTTTACCTGAAGGAACTGCAATGGCGCGACCCAGAGTGATCATCTCATCGGACATCGGCGGCAACGACAAGGACGATGCCCAGTCGCTTATCCATGCGATGCTTTATGCGAACGACGTCGATTATCGCGGGATCGTGGTGACGCGGACCGACGACGGCGGCCAGGGCGGCATCGGCAACGGTGCGGCGATGGCGCGCGAGATCATCGAGGCCTACGGTCGCGATCTCGGCAATTTGCGGGAGTTCGACGCGGCCTATCCCTCGGCTGGGTCGCTGCGCGGCACGATCCGCGAAGGCGCGACGAATCCGGACTGGCCCGGCGGCGTTTCGGACGGGGCGCGGCTCATCATCGAGGAGGCGCGGGCGGCGAGTCCGAACGATCCGCTCTACGTGCTGACCTGGGGGCCGATCCACGACGCGGCGCGGGCGCTGCGCGAGGCGCCCGACATCGTCGACAGCGTGCGTCTGATCGCGATCGACGGCGTCGGTCAGGACACTGCCCACCAGGCGGCCTATCGCTGGATCATCGACGCGGTGAAGACCGATCCCGACTACCGCGACCTGTGGATGATCGATGCCGCCGAGACCTTCCGCGGCATCCACGTGAACAAGGGCGGGGCGAAGGACCCGCTGCAATACCTCGACTGGGTCAAGCAGAATGCGGATGGCCACGGCGCCCTCGGCGACCTGCTCTACGAGAAGTACACCTACAACGATGCCGGCCGCGTCACCTCCAAGGACGGGCTGAAGATGGGCGACACCCCGTCGCTGCTCTACCTGCTCGACACTGCCGACGACGACAATCCGGGCGCGGCGAGCTGGGGCGGCAGTTTCGCCAGGAGCGGCATCGGGCCGAACATGTGGACCGACAAGACCGAAGGGTCGCTCCGGATGGGCAGCTACGACGGCGCGCGCACCGTCTACGACGAGCGCCCCGCCGCGGTCGCCGACTTCGCCGAGCGGCTCGACGCGGCGCAGGGCGGGGAGGGGAGGCCGTCGCGCCCGGCCCCGAGCGAGCCCGAGCCCGAGCGCGAGCCGGAGGCGCTACGGTCCGGCGCAGCGGGGCCACAGATCGGCACCGGCCGCACCGAGGTCGAGGACCTGCGGCTCGCGGGCTATTCGGTCGAGGGCAAGTCCAGCGCCTCGGGCGGCGAGGTGGTCGAGACCTCCGGCTCCGGGCGCGCGGAAGGCACCTTCGACGGGCCGGCGGGCCAGTACCGGATGACCGTCGGCTACATCAACGAGAACGACGGCGCGGCCGAGTGGCAGGTGCTGGTCAATGGCCGGGTGCAGGCCGAATGGTCCGGCGAGGGCGGCCGCAACGCCTCCGAGACGCAGGACGTGTCGCTGCGCCTGTCCCCCGGCGACAGGATCGCGCTCACCGGCGATCGCGGCGGCAACGAGATGGCGCGCCTCGATTTCATCGAGCTGCGCGGCACCGGCGGCGCGTCCGACAGCGGTGCGGGCGGCGGCTCCGGCAATGATTCGGGCGGCGGTTCGGGCGGCGGCCGACCTTCCGCACCGCCGCCACCCGGCCCGCGTGGCGACGGCATCGGCGCCGGTCGCACCGAGATCGAGACGCTGGAGCTCGACGGCTACGACGCGGCGGCGCGCAGTGGCGCCTCAGGCGGCGGCTGGGTGGAGACCGACAGGCAGGGAACCGCCGCCGGGAGCTTCGCCGGACAGGACGGCGTCTATCGCGCGGAGGTCTTCTTCTTCAACGAGACCGACGGCGCGAGCCGCTTTCGCGTCGAGGTCGAGGGCGAGACTGTCGCCCGCTGGACCGGGCGCGGCGGGCAGGAGGCGATGGAGCGGGCAGTCTTCGCGGTAGAGCTCGAGCGGGGCGACCTGATCGAGCTCGTCGGCGAGCGCGACACCGGCGAGCTCGCGCGCCTGGACGCGCTCGTGCTCACGCCGCTCGACCTTCTCGGCTGAGCCTGGCCGCGGTCAGGGCTGGCGGCCGAGCGTGTCGGCCTTGACCGCGCCGCGCTCGCCCTTGGGGCGCGGCTCGCCGGTGGTGCTGTCGTGTTCGGTCTGGTGCTCCATCTCGGAGTTGAACTCGGCGCCGAGCAGCACGATGAAGGCCGACAGCCAAAGCCAGGTGAGCAGGATGATCACGCCGCCGAGCGTGCCGTAGGTCTCGTTGAAGCTGCCGAAGTTGCGGGCGTAGATCGAGAAGGCGATCGAGCCCACGATCCAGATCAGCGTCGCGATCACCGCACCGGGGCTGATCCAGCGCCAGCGCGGGGTGGCCCGCGAGGGCCCGTAGCGGTAGATCACCGCGAGGCCGAGCGCGGCCACGATGGCAAGCACCGGCCAGCGCGCCCAGGTGATCAGCCCCTCGACCACCGACCCGAGACCGAGTGTTGCGACGATCACGGGGGCCACGACCGTCGAGCCGAGCGCCAGCACCAGCCCCACGATCAGGAGCAGGGTCAGCGCCAGCGCCACGACATTGAGCATCAGGAACCCGCGGCTCTCCTCCTCGTCATAGGCGATGTTCATCCCCTCGATCAGCGTCTTCATCCCCTTGGAGGCGCTGTAGAGCGTGAGCAGGAGACCGGCGATGGCCGCGAAGCCGAGCTTGGTGCCGCCGCCCGAGGCGACGGCACTCGCCTGGTCCTGGAGGATCTGCGCGGCGTCGGCCGGCAGCACCGCGGCGGCGCTCTGGAGCTGGGCCGCGATGGCGGCGGGATCGAAGACGAGCCCGGCAATGGCGATCAGCGCCGCGATGGCGGGAAAGAGCGCGAGCAGCCCGAAGAAGGCGGTGCCGGCGGCGACGATGGAGACGTGATCGGCGCCGATCTCGTCCTTGACGCGCAGCAGGATGTCGCGCCAGCCGCTCTTGGGGATCTCCCGCGGGCCTGCGGCGTCGCGGCCGCGGTCGGAGATTGCGGTCATGGGATCGTCCCTTCGTTTTCGGCTCGTTCAGCCTGCAACCGTCCTTGGCGCCACAGGTTCCCGCGGTCAACCCGCGAGCAGCAGCGCGGCGTAGCCGAAGGTTCCGGCGAAGAACGGCCAGAAGCGGCTCTTGCGATCCTCCGGCAGCTCCTCCTTGAGCACGTTGAGCACCACGCCGCCGGCGAGGAAGGCGAAGAGAAAACCGATCAGAATCGGCGGCAGCGCCACCAGCACGCCCAGCGCCCAGCCTGCGAGCACCGTGGCCGCGATCACCCAGCGCCCGGCGCGGTCGTAGAGCTCCCTGTGGTCGTGGCGCAGCCCGAAGTCGGTCGTGACGAAATGCAGCGCCATCGCGGTGAAATAGATCGCGAGCGACCAGGCTCCGGTCTCCTCGCGGTGCAGCAGCAGATAGCCGATCAGCACATTGTAGGTTCCGAACGAGCCGATGTGCAGCCAGAACGTGCCGGTCTCCATCCGGTCGCCTGCCCCGGCGGCGCGCGCGCGGCTGCGCGAGGTCCGGGCGGCGCGTTCCAGCCCGTAGAATGCCGCGAGTCCGGCCATCGCGGTCAGATATACCCAGCTCTCGGCCCGCTGCGCGCCGATGCCAAGCGCCTCGGCATAGGTCGCCTGGTGGCTGCCGAGCTCGGGCAGGATGTGCAGGAACACGTAGGCGACCGCGACCCCGCCGGCAAAGGAGAGCCAGCGGCTGCGGGGCGCCACGTCGAGAAACACGAGGCGGCCGATGAAGATGTGGATCGCGGCGAAACCCGCGGCGAAAATTGCGGTTGCAAGGATCATTCGGCGGGCCTTCGCTGCGGGACGGGGCGGGCGGCAGAGGGACATGTCGGCTCGCCGCCCGGAGCCTCCGGGGAACGCGACGGCAGGCTCGTGCGTTCCGACGGGCATAGGCAGCAAAAAGGAGCCAGTCAAATGCGTGACATGAATTCCATGAGCAAGATAGCAACCGCCTGCGCGGCGCTTCTCGCCGCTCCGACGCTTGGCGTGGCGCAGGAGGCGGTCGCGCCCGAACCGATGACCAATGAGCCGATGATCACCGAACCGATGACCAATGAGCCGATGATGACCACCGAGCCGATGATGGCCGAGCCGATGATGGATATGAGTGACTGGTGGGAGATCCAGGGCCGCGACTTCATCGTGGCGCCCTATAGCCTGAGCACGGGCGAGCTCGACGACGCCGACGTCTA
>JBBQRM010000190.1:0-6032 GCA_038214855.1 Rhodobacterales bacterium
GAGGAGCTCGGCGAGCCGATCGATCTGACCGGACAGGAACTGGCGAATATCGTCCCCTTTGTCCACGACGGCGAGGAACAGGCGACCTTCTCGCAAGCCGACATTCCCGAGAAGATCGCGGAACTGATGGAACACATGTAAAGCGGTGACGACGCTGAATCCCATGGCACCGCGCCGGATAATTAACGCCGGCTCCGCATTCCCAAGCCAAGGAGAGAATCATGCAGGCCGCAGATGTCATGACCCTCGAGGTCGTCACCGTTGCACCGGACACCTCGGTGCAGACCATTGCCGAGTTGCTGTTGAAGCACCGGATCAGCGCGGTGCCGGTGGTCGACGCCGAGCGGCGCGTCGTGGGGCTGGTCAGCGAGGGCGACCTTATGCGGCGACTGGAGGGCGACGACGGCAGACGAAGATCCTGGTGGCTCGACCTGTTCTCGTCGAGCAGCGAGAACGCCGCCGACTTCGTCAAGGCGCACGGGCGCCATGCCCGCGACGTGATGACCCGCGAGGTCGTCACGGTGGAGGAGGACGCATCGATCGCCGAAATCGCCAGGATCCTCGAGACGCGCCGGATCAAGCGGGTTCCGGTGGTGCGGGCCGGCGGGCTCGTCGGCATCGTCAGCCGGGCCAACCTGCTCCACGGCATCGCCTCTGCGGGGGGCGCGAGCGGCGGCGCGCCGGGCGCCGACGACCGCACGCTCCGGGATCGGGTCCTGCGCGCGATCGCCTCGGTGCACGGGCTGGGAACGACCTGGATGAACGTGACGGTGCGCGAAGGCGTCGTCGAGCTCTGGGGCACCGCAATCTCTGACGACGAGGAGCGTGCGGCGCAGGTCGCGGCGGAGAACGTCGAAGGCGTGGTCCGCGTCGAGGCGCATCTCGGCCGCATCCCTCCATGGGCCTGGGGCGTCTGATACGAAGCTGGACGGAGGCCGGTTCGCATGACCGAAGCACCCATGGCGCACGCGGACACCGAGGACGCACCACCCCGGCGCGACTTTCTCTTCGTTGCGACCGGTGCAGTCGGGGCGGTGGCGGCTCGCGCCGCGGTCTGGCCGCTGATCAACAGCATGAACCCATCGGCCGATGTGGTGGCCCTGTCTTCGATCGAGATTGATCTGGAGAATGTGGAGGTCGGTGCGCGGATCACCGTCAGCTGGCAGAAGAAGCCACTGTTCATCGAGCATCGCACGGAGGCGACCATCGCCCGCGCCCGTGCCCGTGCCGAGGATCTCGACGACATGCGCGGTCCCGCACCCGACGCCGAGCGGGTGCAGCGTCCGGAGTGGCTGATCGTGATCGGCATCTACATGCATCTGGGTTGCATTCCGCTCGCTCAGGGCGCCGGAGACCCTCTCGGCGCGCGTGCGGCGCAGGAGGGGTAGGGCAGGGCATCGCCCGCTCCGGGAAGCCGGCGCATGATCGCCGTGCGCCGGATGCTCGCACTGGACCGGATCCCCGGTCCGCTGGTGGTCGCGGCGATCGTGCTCGGCCTCGTCGCGGCCAATTCGTCGCTGGCGGGCGTCTATCTCGCGGTGCACCACGCGCCGGTCCATGTCGGCGCCGTCGCGATCGACGAGCCGCTGATTGGCTGGATCAACGGGGGCTTCTGGTCTTCTTCTTCCTGGTGGTGGGGCTGGAAATCAAGCGCGAGCTCATCGAGGGTTACCTCGCGACGCCGGCGCAGGCCGCCCTGCCGGCCCTGGCCGCGCTCGGCGAAATGCTCGCGCCGGCGGCGATCTATGCAGGACTGAATCTGTTCGATCCGGTCGGGCTCAGGGGCTGGGCCGGCCCGACCGCCACCGACGTGGTGCTCGCGCTCGGCATCCTCTCGCTGCTCGGTGACCGGGTTCCCGTGAGCCTCAAGGTGTTCCTCACCGCGCTCGCGATCTTCGACGATCTCGGCGCGGTCGCGACCATTGCGGTCTTCTACGGCGAGGGCATCGCCCCGGCGCCGCTTGCGATCGCCGGGCTCGCGCTGGCGGGGCTTCTCGTGCTCAACCGGCTCGGCGTCACGCGAGCCGCGCCCTATGCAGCCCTCGGTCTGGTGAGCTCTGGGTGGCGATGCTCGAATCCGGAATCGAGGCGGCGTTGGCCGGCCTGCTGATCGCCCTCGCCGTGCCTCTGCGC
Organism: Rhodobacterales bacterium; assembly: GCA_038214855.1. GTDB lineage: Bacteria > Pseudomonadota > Alphaproteobacteria > Rhodobacterales > Rhodobacteraceae > Amaricoccus. Next base: position 2,134 of record JBBQRM010000190.1, read on the forward strand.
ACGGCGGGGGGCGGCGCGGGGCGGTCGCCGCTGCGCGAGACCGAGCGTCGGCTCTCTCCGGGCGTCATGTTGGTCATCGTGCCGCTCTTTGCCTTCTTCAACGCCGGCATCGTCATCGACGCCGCCGCCGTCGCGCAGATCTCCGGTCCGGTTCCGCTCGGCGTGCTCAGCGGTCTGGTCCTCGGCAAGCCGCTCGGCGTGCTCGGCGCGACCTGGCTCGCCGTCCGCCTCGGGTTCGGACAGCTGCCGCGGGGGGTCGGCAGGCGGCACATGCTGGGCGTGGCGCTGCTGGCGGGCATCGGATTCACCATGAGCCTCTTCATCGCGACGCTGGCATTCTCCGATCCCGGCATGATCGCGTCTGCCAAGCTCGCGATCCTCGCCGGCTCGCTCCTCGCCGCCGCCGCAGGCACCGCGGTGCTTCTGCGGAGCTGAAGGCCCGCCTGTAACGACGCGCCGCTTCCGCCGTCTGTGAGGCGGAGGCGCGGGAGGCGCGAGACGCCGATCCCACCCGCGCTCTACTGCTCGATCGGAGGTGACCCATGTGGATCCGGCTTCTCTCGCGCCTGCTCGACCGGCTGGTCCGGCGTGGGGCGCTGATCGTCGTCTTTCCGGACGGCAGCGCGCGGCGCTACGGCGAGGCGGCCGCACCGCCGGTCACCGTCCGGCTTCATGCGGCATCGGTGGCGCGCCGGCTGGCGCTCGATCCGGAGCTGGCGCTCGGGGAGGCCTATCCCGACGGCACGCTCAGCGTTGACGGCGACGACATCGACGGGCTGCTCGACCTCCTGGTGCGCCACCAGCCGGATCGGCCGGCGGGCCGGCGCCAGGCCGGGCTCGCGCGGCTCAGGCGCTCGTTCCGGGCGCTCGCGCAGCTGAACCCGGTCGGCCGGGCGCTGCGCAACGCGGCGCATCACTACGACCTCTCTGACGGGCTCTACGCCCTCTTCCTCGACGCCGACCGGCAGTATTCCTGCGCCTACTTCCGGCACCCCGGGGACAGCCTGGAAGCGGCGCAGGCCGAGAAGAAGGCACTGCTCGCGCGCAAGCTGCTGCTCGCGCCCGGCCAGCGGGTGCTCGACATCGGCTGCGGCTGGGGCGGGCTGGCGCTGCACCTCGCGCGCGAGCACGGGGTGCGCGTCACCGGCGTCACCCTGTCGCGGGAACAGCACCGGCTCGCCGAGCGCCGCGCGCGCTCCGCGGGGCTCGTCGAGGCGGCGCGCTTCGACCTGCGGGACTACCGCGAGGTCGAGGGCGTCTTCGACCGCATCGTCTCGGTCGGCATGTTCGAGCATGTCGGAACGCCGCACTACCGCACGTTCTTCGCGGCGCTGCGCGACCGGCTGTCACCGGACGGGGTGGCGCTCGTCCACGCCATCGGCCGACCGGAGGGGCCGGGTGCCACCAACCCCTGGATTGCGAAATACATCTTCCCCGGCGGCTACGCGCCGGCGCTCTCGGAGATCGCCGCCGCGGTCGAGGCGGCGGGGCTCGTCGTCACCGATGTCGAGGTGCTGCGGCTGCACTACGCCGAAACGCTGAAGGCCTGGCGGGCGCGGTTCGAGGCCAATCTCGACGCAGTGCGCGAGATCTACGACGACCGGTTCTGCCGCATGTGGCGCTTCTATTTCGCGACGAGCGAGCTCGCGTTCCGCACCGGCGGCCATGTCGTCTTCCAGATCCAGCTCGCCCGCAGGCAGGACGCGGTGCCGCTGACGCGCGACTATCTGGCGGTTCCGGCGCTTTCCCGGCCGGTCGCGGCGACCGCCGCAGAATCGGCCGAGCAGGAGGCGGACGCGCTGTTCCTCTCCAGCGCCGAAGCGGGCGCGGCGAGCGCCGCACAGCAACGGGACGTGCGGCTATGAGCAGCAAGGCGAAGAAGAAGCCCGAGGACAGGTCCGGGCCGGAGGCGGCGGGCTACAAGGGGGCGCTGCGCGCGCTCCAGGTCGAGCTCGTCAAGCTGCAACGCCATCTCATCAAGAACGATCTGCGCCTCCTGATCCTGTTCGAGGGTCGCGACGCCGCCGGCAAGGACGGGGTGATCAAGCGCATCACCCAGCACCTCAGCCCGCGCGAGACAAGGGTGGTGGCGCTCGGCAGGCCGTCGGACCGCGACCGGCACAGCTGGTATTTCCAGCGCTACGTCCAGCACCTGCCCGCGACCCAGGAGATGGTGCTGATGAACCGCAGCTGGTACAACCGCGCCGGCGTCGAGAAGGTGATGGGCTTCTGCAGCCCGGCCGAGCACGAGGAGTTCCTGTGCTCGGCGCTGCCCTTCGAGCGCATGTTGACGGGCTCCGGGACGCAGCTCTTCAAATGCTATCTCGACATCTCGAAACCCGAGCAGAAGCGGCGCCTGGCGGACCGCCGGGTCGATCCGCTCAAGCGGTGGAAGATCAGCCCGATCGACAAGAGCGCCATCCGGCGCTGGGACGACTACAGCGCGGCGCGCAACGAGATGCTCGCCCGCACCCATGCCGAGGACCTGCCCTGGCACGTCGTGCGCGCCGACGACAAGAAGGCCGCGCGGCTCAACGTCATCCGCCACCTGATGTCGCGCGTCGAGTGCCCCGACAAGGACGAGCATCTGGCGCGGCCCGACCCGGAGGTGGTGTTCGGCTATGCCGAACGCTACCTGCACGACGGCGCCATCGCGCCGTGAGCGGACCCCGCCCCGGTCCCGCCGGATGACGCCGGGTGCGATCTTCCAAGTCGTGCTGGTGATGATGCTCTGGGCCGCCTGCTACCCGCTGATCACCGCCGGCATCGCCTATGCACCCCAGCTGAGCTTCGCCACGCTCCGGGCCGTCATCGCTGGCGGGTCGCTGATCCTGGTCGCGCTCCTGCTGCGCCGCCCGGTGCCGCGGGGCGTCGGGATCTGGGGCTTGCTGACGGTCTCCGGCCTTGGGGCGACGGCCCTCGGGTTCTTCGGCATGTTCTACGCCGCAGAGTTCGTCTCGCCCGGCATCGCCACGGTGATCGCCAACGCCCAGCCGCTTCTGGCCGCCGGCCTCGCCGGGATATTCCTCAGTGAGCAGCTGACGCGTCGCGGCAAGCTCGGGCTGCTGCTGGGCTTTACCGGCATCGTGGTGATCGCCTCGCCGCAGCTGCTCGCGAGCGGCGACAGCTACGCGTCCGGCATCGGCCTGATCGTGCTTGCCGCGTTCGGGGTCTCGGTAAGCAACGTGGCGATCAAGCGCATCGCCGGCCGGGTCGATGCGCTGATGGCGATGGGGGCGCAGATGCTGATCGGCAGCATCCCGCTCGCCGCGCTCGCCTGGAGCCTCGAGGTGCCGGGCGAGATCCGCTGGACGCCCGCCTTCGTCGCCATCCTGCTGGCGCTCGCCCTCCTCGGGAGCGCGCTGGTCTACTGGCTGTGGATCACGGTGCTGACGCGTGTGCCGCTCGGCCAGGCCAACGCCTTCAGCTTCCTCATCCCGGTGTTCGGTCTGACGATCGGCGCCCTCTTCTTCGGCGAGAGGTTGGGCTGGACGCATTGGGCGGGCATCGCGCTGATCCTCGCCAGCGTCCGCCTCGTCGCGGCGGGCGCGGTCAAGCCGGCGCCGTAAGAGCGCGGCCGGGGGCGCGTCTCGATCAGCCGGACATGGTGGCGAGCCGGACCCGCCCGGGCATCGGCGAAAGACGGGGGGTGACGATGGCGACGGCCAGGCCGCAGGAGATCGAGGCTGAGCCGGCCGGACCGCTTTCCCTCCGGCTATACCGTCCTCTTCGCGCTGATCGTCCTGACCGCGATCCTCACCCCGGCTTATTCATCCAAATGGGCGAGAATGGTTGCGTGCGCCTGAAAGCGCTGTAGATTCAAGCTGTTGAACACAAACCGACGGCAGCATCGGACGCACGCATGGGTGAAACGCTACAGCCGCTCACGCCCGGCTTCA
>JBBQRM010000191.1:0-6008 GCA_038214855.1 Rhodobacterales bacterium
GCGCGAATTCGTTCGGGCGAACTCAACTTTTTGGGACGCTGGTCGGACGATGGTTCCAAGCAGAGGCAATGGATCGAAGCGGCGAGCCGGCGGAACCGCCGCGGAGCTCTTGCCTCTGCGGTCTCCGCCTTTTCCTTCGGAGCTCAAGGAGCACTCAGCTATTGGCATGGAGTCTGAAGTGGTTTACCAGCAGCCCATCCTCGAGATCGACAACCTCTCGATCAGCTTCTTCACCCGCGCGGGCGAGATCCCGGCGGTGATGGACTTCTCCTGCACCGTGGAGCCGGGCCAGGCGCTCGGGCTCGTCGGCGAGAGCGGCTGCGGCAAGTCCACCGTGGCGCTGGGGGTGATGCGCGATCTCGGCGCCAACGGGCGGATCGTCGGTGGGTCCATCCGCTTCAAGGGCCGCGACCTCACGACCATGGCCGAGCCGGAGCTGCGCCAGATCCGCGGCTCGGAGATCGCGATGATCTATCAGGAGCCGATGGCGAGCCTCAACCCGGCGATGAAGGTCGCGCGCCAGCTGATGGAAGTGCCGATGATCCACGAGGGCGCCTCCGCCGCGGAGGCCCGCGCCCAGGCGTTGCGGGTCATCGATGCCGTGCGCCTGCCCGACCCCGAGCGCATCCTCGCCGCCTACCCCCACCAGCTCTCCGGCGGCCAGCAGCAGCGCATCGTCATCGCCATGGCGCTGATGTCGAAGCCCGCGCTGCTGATCCTCGACGAGCCGACGACCGCGCTCGACGTCACCGTCGAGGCCGGCATCGTCGATCTGGTCAAGGATCTGGGGACCGAGTTCGGCACCTCGATGCTGTTCATCTCCCACAACCTCGGGCTGATCCTCGACACATGCGACCGCATCTGCGTGATGTATTCGGGCGAGGCGGTCGAGACCGGCCCGATCGCCGAGGTCTTCGACCAGATGCGCCACCCCTACACGCAGGGCCTGTTCCGCTCGATCCCGCTGCCGGGTGCGGACAAGGCGACGCGTCCGCTGGTCGCGATCCCCGGCAACTTCCCCCTGCCCCACGAACGCCCGCCGGGCTGCAACTTCGGGCCGCGCTGCAGCTATTTCCAGCAAGGCCGCTGCGATGCGCAGCCGATCCCGATGCTGCCCGTGACCGGCACCCACGACAGCCGCTGCCTCCGCTTCGACGAGATCGACTGGGCAGCACCCCCCGAGGCCAAGGTCGGCGGCACGGCCGCCGAGATCGGCGACGTGGTGCTGAGCGCCGAGGAGCTGCGGAAATACTACCGCGTCGGCTCGAACGCGCTCTTCGGCGGTGACACCCGCGTGGTAAAAGCCAACGAGACCATAAGTTTCGAGGCGCGCGAGGCCGAGACGCTGGCCATCGTCGGCGAGAGCGGCTGCGGCAAGTCCACGCTCGCCAAGGTGCTGATGGGCCTCGAGACCGCCTCCGGCGGCGAGGTGCGGCTTGGCAACCTCGCCATCGGCGACCTGCCGATCGAGAAGCGCGACACGCGCACCATCGCCAATGTCCAGATGGTGTTCCAAAACCCGTTCGACACGCTCAACCCCAGTCACAGCGTCGGCAGCCAGATCATTCGCGTGCTGGAGAAATTCCGCATCGGCCGCAACAACTCCGAGCGCCGCGAAAAGATGCTCGAGATGCTGGACATGGTCAAGCTGCCGCGCGCGTTCGCCCGCCGCAAGCCGCGTCAGCTCTCCGGCGGCCAGAAGCAACGCATCGGCATCGCGCGTGCCTTCGCCGGTACGCCCGCGGTGGTGGTCGCCGACGAGCCGGTCTCGGCCCTCGACGTCTCGGTCCAGGCCGCGGTGACCGACCTGTTGATGGACATCCAGCGCGAGAACCGCACGACGATGCTGTTCATCAGCCACGACCTGAGCATCGTGCGCTATCTCGCGGACCGGGTGATGGTGATGTATCTCGGCCATGTGGTGGAGATCGGCTCGACCGACGCGGTGTTCCAGCCGCCCTACCATCCCTATACCGAAGCACTGCTGTCGGCGGTGCCCATCGCCGACACGTCGGTGGTCAAGAAGCGCATCGTGCTCGAGGGCGACATCCCGTCGGCGATGAACCCGCCCTCCGGCTGTCCGTTCCAGACTCGCTGCCCGCGCAAGCACCAGGTTCCGGGCGACTTCTGCGAGCGCGAGGTTCCGCCGATGCGCGGCTTCGAGGGTGGACACGAGATCAAGTGCCACCTTTCGGATGAGGTTTTCGCGGAGATGGAGCCGATCATCAAGGTGGTCCAACCCGCGGCCTGACGGGAAGATCATTCGCGCTTGCCCGAATCTGCCTGACTGAGGCATGATTGGCGGGATTTCGCCGAAGCCCGTAACGGATGCGCAACGGATTGCGCGCAGACCGGAGGCTGCACTACAGGACACACGACGGTCGCCCGCATCGTCGTTCCCGCAGGATCGCCGCTTGTTTTAGCACGGAGAGTATTGCCTTGGCCGACACAGCACAGACACGGGCGCAGGCGGCATCGCCGCGCGCAGCCTTCAGCGGATTGCGCGGCCTGTTCTGGTCGATCGGCCTCTTCAGCTTCTTCGTGAACCTGCTGATGCTGACCGGCCCGCTCTACATGCTCCAGATCTACGACCGCGTGCTCTCGAGCCGCTCGGTCGAGACGCTGATCGCGCTGACGGTGCTGATAGCGGCGCTCTACGTGATCATGGGCGTGCTCGACTACGCGCGCGGCCGGGTGGCGGCGCGGATCGGCGCCGCGGTGCAGTCGCGGCTCGACGGCCGCGTGTTCCGGGCGAGCCTGCGGCGGGCGATCCTGTCGAGCGAGCGGGCGCGGCCGTCCTCGGGGCTCAAGGACCTCGAGGCGGTGCAGCGGCTCGCCGGCTCGCCGGTGCTGTTCGCGGTCTTCGACATGCCCTGGACGCCGCTCTTCATCGCCGCGATCTACATCTTCCATCCCTGGCTCGGCCATCTCGCGCTCGCCGGCGGGCTGGTTCTGGTCGCTGTGACGCTGCTCAACCAGTGGCTCACCAGCAAGCCCGAGGCCGAGGCCGGCAGCGCCACGATGCAGGGCGACGCCTTCGCCGAGACGATGCGCCAGCAGTCGGAGATGATCCATGCGCTGGGGATGCGCACGACGGCGATGGAGCGCTGGCAGGCGATGCGCGAGCGCGCGGTTCGCGCGCAGCTCGCCTCCAGCGACCGGGTGAGCCAGTTCGCGACGCTGTCCAAGACCTTCCGCTTCTTCCTTCAGTCGGCGATGCTCGGCCTCGGCGCCTATCTGGTGCTCCAGGGGCAGATGTCCGCAGGCGCGATGATCGCGGGCTCGATCCTGCTCGGCCGCGCGCTCGCCCCCGTCGAGCAGGCGATCGGCGGCTGGCCGCTGGTCCAGCGGGCGCGGCAGGGGTGGACGCGGCTCAACTCCCTGCTCGAGGCGGTGCCGGAGACGGCGGAGCCGACCGCCCTGCCCCGCCCGGCCTCGCGCCTCGACGTCTCGCAGCTCACCGTCTTCGCGCCCGACCAGCAGAAGGCGAGCCTGCGGCTCGTCGATTTCAAGGTGCGGCCCGGCCAGGCGCTCGGCGTCATCGGCGCCAGCGCCTCGGGCAAATCGACGCTCGCGCGCGTGCTGACTGGCATCTGGCGCCCGGCCTCGGGCTCGGTCCGGCTCGACGGCGCGACGCTCGACCAGTACGACCCCGACGTGCTCGGCCGCTACATCGGCTATCTGCCGCAGGACGTGGTGCTCTTCGACGGCACGGTCGCCGAGAACATCGCGCGGCTCGCGATCGAGCCCGATGCGCAGGCCGTGGTTCGGGCGGCCCAGCTCGCCGGCGCGCATGAGATGATCCTCACGCTGCCGCAGGGCTACGACACCCCGGTCTCCGCCGGCGGCGCCCGGCTATCGGGCGGTCAGAAGCAGCGGATCGGGCTGGCGCGGGCGTTCTACGGCGATCCGGCGCTGCTGGTGCTCGACGAGCCGAACTCGAACCTCGACGCCGCCGGTGCGGATGCGCTCAACCAGGCGGTGCGGCACGCGAAGTCCGAGGGCAAGGCCGTGATCATCATGGCACACCGCCCCGCCGGGATCGCCGAATGCGACCTGATCCTGATCATCGAGGGCGGCGCGGTGCGCGGCTTCGGGCCGCGCGACGACGTGCTCAAGCAGCACGTGCGCAACTACGCCCAGGTCGCTGGCCGCATCTCGCCGACGGAGGCGCAGGTGACGCGCCTGCCCGAGGCGCAGGCCGCCGATGCCAAGAAGCCCGCGCGCGCGCCGGAGGCATCGTCGTGAGCGCGGCGCGCGGCCTCGCGGCGCGACCGTTCCTGCTGATGGGCTACGCGACGCTGATCCTGCTGGTCTTCGGCCTCGGCGCCTGGGGTGCGACGGCGCGGATCAGCGGTGCCGTAATTGCTTCGGGCGTGCTCCAGGTCGAGGGCAACCGCCAGGTCGTCCAGCACCCCACCGGCGGCGTCATCGAGGCGATCGAGGTGCGCGACGGCGACGTGGTCGAGGCGGGCGAGGTGCTGATCACGCTGGACGGCGAGGCGCTCGTCTCCGAGCTCGGCATCGTCGAGGGCCAGTGGTTCGAGATCCTCGCGCGCAAGAGCCGGCTGTCGGCCGAGCGGGACGGCGAGGCGCGCATCGCCTTCGATCCCGAGCTCACCGCCCGCGCCGAGACCTCGCCCGAGATCGCGGCGCTGATCGGGGCCCAGGAGCAGCAGTTCGAGGCCCGGCGCAAAACCCAGGCCGAGGAGAACTCGCAGCTCGTCGAGCGCCAGACCCAGATCACCAAGCAGATCGAGGGGCTCGAGGCGCTGCAGGCCGCGAACGGGTCGCAGATCGAGCTGCTGGCGAAGGAAATCGAGGGCCAGGAGGAACTGCTCGCCCAGGGGCTAACCCAGGTCACGCGGGTGCTGACGCCCCAGCGCGAGCTCGCGCGCCTGCGCGGCACCGCCGGTCAGGTCGAGGCCAACATCGCCGAGAACCGCGGCAAGATCGCCGAGATCGAGATCGAGCGCGTCCGCACCGCCTCCAAGCTGCGCGAGGATGCGATCTCGGAACTGCGCGACCTGGAATACCGCGAGATCGAGCTGCGCGAGCGGCGGCGTTCTCTCACCGAGCAGGTGGCGCGGCTGAAGCTGCGCGCGCCGGTGGCGGGCGTGGTCTATGGGAGCACCGCGGACACGCTGCGCGGTGTGATCACTCCGGCCGAGCCGGTGCTCTACATCGTGCCGCAGGACAGCCCGCTCGTCGTGCGCAGCCGGATCGACGCGATCCACATCGATCAGGTTCATGTCGGACAAGCGGCGACGCTGCATTTCTCGACCTTCGACCGGCGTACCACGCCGGAGGTCGCGGGCGTGGTCAGCGGGGTCTCGGCCGACGTCTTCGAGGACGAGCGGCTGGGCACGCGATACTACCGTGCCGACATCCGGCTGACGGACGAGGCGCGCGAGACGATGGGGGCCTATGCGCTGTTGCCGGGGATGCCGGTGGAGGCGTTCATCCGCGGCTCGGAGCGCAGCCCGCTGAGCTATCTGGTCAAGCCCTTCACCGACTATTTCACCCGCGCCTTCCGGGAGGCCTGATCGGAGCCGCCGCGGAACGTGGGTCGGAATGGGCAGGAGAGCGCAGACTGCTCGCGATTGAGCAAATCGACAAGACGTGAATTTGATGTGCCTTTTTCCTGTCCGTTGACCACCTGGAAAGCATTCCCCCCCGGAGCCCGTATCAGTCCGGCGTCGCACCGCCGTGCCGCGGCCGTCGTGCGGCGACCGGTCGCGGCGCCTCGGGCGCCAGATCGCCCGGCTCCGCAACCTCGGCCGGCGGATCGCCCGGCTCCGCAACCTCGAGCGCCAGATCGCCCGGCTCAGACGCCACGGGCGCCGAATCGCCCCGCTCAGACGCCTCGGCCGCCGAATCGCCCGGCTCCGGTGCCTCGGGCGCCGGGGTCGCAATGTCTTCCGGCTCCGGCGCCTCGCGCGGCGCCTCGGCCTCCGCAGGCCTGCTGAAGAGCCGCCCCAGCATCGCCGCCACTTCGGCGGGCTTCA
>JBBQRM010000192.1:0-6008 GCA_038214855.1 Rhodobacterales bacterium
CAAGGACATGGCCGAAGGTCTCTTTCTGCACATGCACGCGGTGCGCCGACGGGCGATGGGCGAGAAGGACCGCGCCGGGCGCTCGGTGGTCGATCATATGGGCATCATCGAGGCGCTCGAAAGCCGCGACGCCGAACGCGCGGCAATGCTCGTGCGCGAGCACACGATGCGGCTGCACGACCACGTGCGCGAGACCTGGACCAAGCTCGAGAGCCTCGGCCGGAGGAACGCTGCCGCGGTCTGAGTCCAGGCCGCGCCGCCACGAACACTAGAGATCAAAGGGAAACGCCATGTCGACCGCAACAGACACGCTGCACCGCAAGAGCACCGACACCTCGATGGTCTCGGGCGGCCGCCTCGTGGCCAAGGCGCTGAAGAACGAGGGCGTGGACACGATCTTCACGCTGTGCGGCGGGCACATCATCGACATCTACGACGGCTGCATCGACGAGGGCATCAAGATCATCGACGTGCGGCACGAACAGGTCGCGGCCCATGCTGCCGACGGCTATGCCCGCCAGACCGGGCGGCTCGGCTGCGTGGTCACCACCGCCGGCCCCGGCTGCACCAACGCGATGACGGGAATCGCCACGGCCTTCCGCTCGGAGAGCCCGGTGCTGCATATCGGCGGGCAGTCGAGCCTCAGCCAGCACAAGCAGGGGTCGCTCCAGGACCTGCCGCATGTCGACATGATGAAGCCGATCACCAAGTTCTCCTCCGGCGTGTACTCGACCGAGCGGGTGGCGGACATGATCTCGATGGCAGCGCGCGAATGCTTCGCCGGCGCCTACGGTCCGAGCTATCTCGAAATCCCGCGCGACATCCTGGACGCCGAGATCCCTCTCGAGAAGGCCGTGATCCCGGAACGCGGCCACTACCGCGCCTCGCTGCGGTCGATCGGCGACCCGGCCGACATCGAGAAGCTGGCCGACATTCTCGTCAAGGCGGAGCGGCCGGCAGTGCTCTTCGGCCAGCAGGTCTTCGCGTCCGGTTCCGTGGACGAGGCCATCGCCTTCGTGCGGGCACTCGACGTGCCGTGCTATCTCAACGGCGCCAGCCGCGGGATGCTGCCGCCGAGCGACCCGCATCTGTTCGACCGGACGCGGAGCCTGGCCTTCAAGGAGGCCGACGTGATCCTGATCGTCGGCACGCCCTTCGACTTCCGCATGGGCTACGGCAAGCGCATCTCGAATGAGGCGACGCTGGTCCAGATCGACCTCGACTACCGCACGGTCGGCAAGAACCGCGATGTCGATCTCGGCATTGCGGGGCATCCGGGCGCGATCCTGTCGGCGGTGGTCGATGCGGCGAGCGGCCGGATCGACAGCGGCAAGAAGCAGGCCCGCCAGCAGTGGATGGAAAAGCTGCGCGGCGCGGAGGCCGCGGCGCTCGAGAAGCTGATGCCGCTCTTTACCTCCGACCGCTCGCCAATCCACCCCTACCGGCTCGCCTGGGAAATCAACGAGTTCCTCGGCGATGACACGATCTATATCGGCGACGGCGGCGACGTGGTGACGATCTCGGCCCAGGCGGTGCGCCCGCGCGGGCCGGGTCAGTGGATGGACCCCGGCGCACTCGGCTCGCTCGGCGTCGGCACGGGTTTCGCGATGGCCGCCAAGCTCGTGCATCCGAAGAAGGAAGTCGTCTGCCTCTACGGCGACGGCTCGTTCGGGATGACCGCCTTCGACATGGAGACGGCCCAGCGGTTCGGGGCGCCGTATCTGGCCGTGGTCGGCAACAACTCGGCGATGAACCAGATCCGCTACGGCCAGATCACCAAGTACGGGCCGAACCGCGGCGACATCGGCAACAAGCTCGGCGACGTGGAATTCTCGAAGTTCGGCGAGATGATCGGCGGCTACGGCGAGGAGGTCCGCGAGGCGGACCAGATCGCACCGGCGCTCCAGCGGGCCCGCGAGGCGATCGCCAGGACCGGCAAATGCGCGGTGGTCAACGTCTGGATCGATCCCAACGAATATGCGCCCGGCACCAAGGCGCAGACGATGTACAAGTGAGCCTTCGGGCGGAATGGGATTGCGAGCGATGAAAGCACTCGACGGCATCAAGATACTCGACTTCACCCATGTCCAGTCGGGGCCGACCTGCACGCAGCTTCTGGCCTGGTTCGGCGCGGATGTAATCAAGGTGGAACGCCCGGGGGTGGGCGACGCCACGCGCAAGCAGCTCGTGGACAAGCCGGGCGCCGACAGCCTCTATTTCACCATGCTCAACCACAACAAGCGTTCGATCGAGCTCGACAGCAAGACCCCCGAGGGCAAGGAGGTGCTGACCCGGCTGATCGAGGCCTGCGACGTGCTGGTCGAGAACTTCGCGCCGGGCGCACTCGACCGGATGGGCTTCGGCTGGGACCGGATCCAGCAGATCAATCCGCGGATGATCATGGCCTCGATCAAGGGCTTCGGACCGGGCAAGTATCAGGAGTGCAAGGTCTACGAGAACGTCGCGCAATGCGCCGGCGGCTCGGCCTCGACCACCGGCTGGCGCGACGACCGGCCGATGGTGACCGGGGCGCAGATCGGCGATAGCGGCACCGGGCTCAATCTTGCGATCGGGATCATGGCCGCCCTCCTGCAGCGCGAGAGGACCGGGCGCGGCCAGCGGGTCCAGGCGGCGATGCAGGACGGGGTGCTGAACCTCTGCCGCGTCAAGCTGCGCGACCAGCAGCGGCTCGAGGCCGGGCCGCTGAGGGAATACGCGCAGTTCGGCGAGGGGATCGAATTCGGCGAGGCGGTGCCGCGTGCCGGCAACGATTCCGGCGGCGGCCAGCCGGGGCGCATCCTGAAGTGTAAGGGCTGGGAGACCGATCCGAACGCCTACACGTATTTCATCACGCAGGCGGCGGTCTGGCCCGCGATCTGCGACCTGATCGGCAAGCCGGAGTGGAAGGACGACCCCGACTACGCCAAGCCGGACGCGCGTCTGCCGCGGCTCAACGAGATCTTCGACACGATCGAGGAATGGACCAAGACCAAGACCAAGCTCGAGGTGATGGAAATCTGCAACCCGCACGACATCCCCGTAGGTCCGATCCTGAGCATGAAGGAGATCGCCGAGGACCGGGACCTGCGCGCCACCGGAACCGTCGTCGAGGTCGATCACCCCGAACGCGGCCCGTATCTGTCGGTCGGCTGCCCGATCAAGCTCTCGGACAGTCCGGTCGAGGTCCGGCGCTCGCCGCTCCTGGGCGAGCACACGACCGAGATCCTCGCGGATGTGCTCGGCTACAGCGGCGATGAGCTCGAGCGGGTTGTGAAGTCGGGCGCCGTCGGCAAGGTGCGGTCGGTGGCCGCCGAGTAGATAGACGATCCCGCAGGGCCGGCACCAGACCGGCGGGGCCAACGAGACAAGAGGGGAAATGCCGCAATGCGGATCGTGGTTCACGGCCAGCAAGCCTTCGGTAAAGCTGTGCTCGAGCAGCTGCTCGACCGGGGCGAGAACGTGGTGGCGGTATGCTGCGCGCCCACCAAGGAGGGCAAGCCCGAGGATCCGCTCGCCGAACTGGCGCGCGAAAAGGGCTTGCCGGTGCACCAGCCGGCATCCTGGAAGACGCCCGAGGCGCTGGAGCTGATGCGCTCCTTCGACGCCGACGTCTGCATGATGGCCTATGTGCTGCTGTTCGTGCCCGAGGCGGTGCGCGACGCGCCGCGGCTCGGCACGTTCCAGTATCACCCGTCGCTGCTGCCGCACCACCGCGGCCCGAGCTCGATCAACTGGCCGATCGCGATGGGCAAGACCCGAACGGGGCTCACGATCTTCTGGCCGGACGACGGGCTCGACGAGGGGCCGGTCCTGTTGCAGAAGACCTGCGAGATTGGGCCGGACGAGACGCTCGGCGACGTCTATTTCAAGAAGCTCTTTCCGATGGGCGTCGATGCGATGATCGAGAGCCTCGAGCTCGTGAAGGCCGGCGTGATCCTCAAGCACGACCAGCGGCTCGAGGACGGCTCCTACGAGAGCTGGTTCAAGAAGGACGCGGCGCGCATCGACTGGTCAAAGCCCGTGGACGAGGTCTATGCGCTGATCCGTGCGGCGAACCCGGCCCCCGGCGCCACCGCCGAGCTCGCCGGCACCGAGGTTCAGGTCTTCGATGCCGCCCGCGCCGAGGGCGAAGGCACCCCCGGCGAGATCAGCGCAGTCTCGGCCGAGGGCATCACCGTCCAGGCGACCGGCGGGCGCATCCTGATTAAGCGCCTGCGCCCCGCGGGCGGCGACAAGCAGGCGGCCGCGGCCTGGGCCGAGGCCGAGGGCCTGACCGCCGGCGCCTCCTGAGCGCACGACCCCAGTCGACCAACAAAAACTCCGGCAGAAAGCATCCCGATGTCCGATATTGAAATCGCGCGCAAGGCCAACAAAAAGCCGATCCAGGAGATCGGCGCGAAACTCGGCATCGAGGCGGAGCACCTGCTACCCTTCGGGCACGACAAGGCCAAGATCTCCGAGGGCTTCATCAGCTCCATCCAGGACCGGCCGAACGGTCATCTCGTGCTGGTCACCGCGGTGAACCCAACCCCCGCAGGCGAGGGCAAGACCACGACCACCGTCGGGCTCGGCGACGGACTCAACGCCATCGGCAAAAAGGCGGCGGTCTGTATCCGCGAGGCCTCACTCGGGCCGAACTTCGGCATGAAGGGCGGCGCCGCCGGCGGCGGCTACGCCCAGATCGTGCCGATGGAGGACATGAACCTCCATTTCACCGGCGATTTCCATGCCATCACCTCGGCGCACAACCTGCTCGCTGCGATGCTCGACAATCACATCTACTGGGGCAACGAGCAGGAGATCGACATCCGCCGCATCGTCTATCGTCGTGTGATGGACATGAACGATCGGGCCTTGCGCGAGATCGTGTGCAACCTCGGCGGCGTCGCCAACGGCTTTCCGCGCGAGGCCGGGTTCGACATCACCGTCGCCTCCGAAGTCATGGCGATCCTCTGCCTCGCCACTGGGTTGCGGGATCTCGAGAAGCGGCTCGGCGACATGATCGTAGCCTACCGCCGCGACCGGACGCCGGTCTATTGCCGCGACATCAAGGCGGATGGGGCGATGACGGTGCTCCTGCAGCAGGCAATGCAGCCGAACCTGGTGCAGACGCTCGAGAACAACCCCGCCTTTGTGCACGGTGGCCCCTTCGCCAACATCGCCCATGGCTGCAACTCCGTCGCGGCGACCACCACCGCGCTGAAGCTCGCCGATTATGTAGTGACCGAAGCCGGCTTCGGCGCCGATCTCGGCGCGGAGAAGTTCTTCGACATCAAGTGCCGCAAGGCCGGGCTCAAGCCCGAGGCGGTCGTGATCGTGGCCACCGTGCGCGCAATGAAGATGAACGGCGGCGTCGGCAAGGACGATCTCGGGAAGGAAAACGTCGGGGCGGTCAAGAAGGGCTGCGCCAACCTCGGCCGCCACATCGAGAACGTGGGTAAGTTCGGCGTTCCGGCGGTGGTGGCGATCAACCACTTCGTAGCCGACACCGACGCCGAGATAGAGGCGGTCAAGGAATATGTCGCGGGCCAGGGCGCCGAGGCGATCCTGTGCAAGCACTGGGCCAAGGGCTCGGAGGGGATCAAGGATCTCGCCAACCGCGTCGTCGAGCTGGTCGAAGGCGGGACCGCCGCGTTCAAGCCGCTCTATCCCGACGAGATGCCGCTCTTCACCAAGATCGAGACCATCGCCAAGGAGATCTACCGCGCCGAGGAGGTGATTGCCGACAAGTCGGTGCGCGACCAGCTCAAGGTCTGGGAGGAGCAGGGCTATGGCAACCTGCCGGTCTGCATGGCCAAGACCCAGTACAGCTTCACCACCGATCCGACCCGCCGCGGCGCACCCACCGGCCACACGCTGCCCGTTCGCGAGGTGCGGCTGTCGGCGGGGGCAGGCTTCGTCGTGGTGATCTGCGGAGAGATCATGACCATGCCCGGCCTGCCGCGCAAACCCTCGGCCGAGAGCATCCGCATCAACGAGGAAGGCCTGATCGAA
Organism: Rhodobacterales bacterium; assembly: GCA_038214855.1. Lineage (GTDB taxonomy): Bacteria > Pseudomonadota > Alphaproteobacteria > Rhodobacterales > Rhodobacteraceae > Amaricoccus. The sequence continues at coordinate 5,995 of JBBQRM010000192.1, forward strand.
GGCCTGTTCTGAGG
>JBBQRM010000193.1:0-5969 GCA_038214855.1 Rhodobacterales bacterium
AGCGTGTGCGAATGGCCGCCGACGATCGCGTCGATGCCGGCCACGCTCTGCGCGAGGCGGATGTCGGCGGCGACGCCCTGGTGGGTCAGGGCGATGATGTGGTCGATCCCCTGGGCCTCGAGCCCGGCCACGGCGCCGCGCAGGTATTCGGTCGGGTCCTCGAAGCTCACGGTCGGGCCGGGGGTGGAGATCTCGGCGGTCTCGGGGGTGACGACGCCGAGGATCGCCACGCGCTCGCCGCCGACCTCCAGCACGACCGGCTCGTCGCGCAGCGGCGCGAGCTTGGGGTCCTGATCGGTGCCGGCGTTGCCGAAGATGACGGGGAAGTCCGCGCCTGCAGCGAAAGCCGCGAGCGGTGCCGGGCTGAGATCGAACTCGTGGTTGCCGACGACCATCGCGTCGAAGCCGATGGCGTTCATGAAATCCATCTCGGCCTGGCCGGTATAGGTCGAGAAGAACAGCGAGCCCTGGAACTCGTCGCCGGCGTCGAGCACCAGCACGTTGCCGCCCTCGGCCGCGACCGTCTTTCGTGCGGCCTCGATCGCGGTATAGAGCCGGGCCGAGCCGCCGAAGCACTCGCCGGCCGCCTCTGTCTCGGTGTCGCAGGTGGAGTCGAACCTGTTTACCGACTCGATGCGGCTGTGAAAGTCGTTGATGTGCAGGATGTCGAGCGTGAAGGCACCCGCGGGTGCGGCGCCCGACACCAGACAGAGCGCGAGGCAAAGCGCGAGGACGAGACGGGGGCGAAACGGCATGGGTCGAACTCCTGACCGAGAACCCGTTAAAGGCGAGCCACGACACCAGAATGACAGCGCCGCGGCGCCGGGGGCAAGCCCCGATTGACCCGTCCGGAGGCCCCGCGTAGGGTGGCCGCGCTCTTCCGACCCATCCCCGAGGCATGCGATGAACCAGCCCCTTTCGAACTCCCAGATGCGCGACGCCGAGGCGCTGCTCCACCCCTATGCCAATGCGGTGGCGTTGCGCGAGACCGGGGTGCACATCATCGACCACGGCGCGGGCATAAGGGTCTACGACGAAAAGGGGCGGCCCTTCATCGAGGCGATGGCGGGGCTGTGGTGCGCGGGCTTAGGCTTCGGCAATGCCGAACTGGTCGAGGCGGCGCGGGTGCAGATGGAGAAGCTGCCGTATTACCACGTCTTCTCGGGCAAGAGCCACGAGCCGGCGGTGGAGCTGGCCGAGAAGATCAAGGCTCTGGCGCCGGGGCGGATGGCGCGGGTCTTCTACCAGTCGAGCGGGTCGGAGGCGAACGACAGCCAGGTCAAGATGGCCTGGTACTACAACAACGCGCTGGGACGGCGCGACAAGAAGAAGATCATCTCCCGCAAGAAGGGCTATCACGGCGTGACCATCGTCGCGGCCTCGCTGACCGGTCTGCCGTACAATCACCAGGACTTCGACCTGCCGGTCGACCGGATCAAGCACACCGAGACGCCGCATTACTGGAAGGGCGCCGAGGAGGGCGAGACCGAGGCCGCCTATACCGCGCGGCTCGCCGCCGAGCTCGAGGCGCTGATCGAAGCCGAGGGGCCGGAGACGGTCGCGGCCTTCATCGCCGAGCCGATCATGGGCGCGGGCGGGGTGATCGTGCCGCCCGAGGGCTATTTCCCCGCGATCATGGAGGTCTGCCGCAGGCACGACATCCTGATGATCTCCGACGAGGTGATCTGCGGCTTCGGGCGCACCGGCGAGTGGTTCGGCGCCCAGGCGCTGGGCTACGAGCCGACGTCGATCTCGATCGCCAAGCAGCTCACCGGCGGGTTCCTGCCGTTGTCGGCCTGCGTGATCGACCAGAGCATGGCGGATGCCATCGAGGCGAATTCGGGCAGGATCGGCACCTTCGGCCACGGCTACACCTACGGCGGGCACCCCGTGGGATGTGCGGTGGGGGTCAAGACGCTCGAGATCTACGAGCGGATGAACCTGCCCGCGCACGTTCGCGGTCTGGCGCCGCGATTCGCTTCGCATCTCGACCGGCTGGCAGGCCATCCGCTCGTCGGCGAGGCGCGGTATCGCGGGCTGATCGGCGGGCTGGAGCTCGCGCCGCACAAGTCGCCGAAGGGCTTCGGCGTGCCCGGCAAGGTGGGCGCGCGGGTGGCGTTGGAGATGCTCGAGCGCGGGGTGATCGTGCGGTCGATCGGCGATACGATGGCGTTCTGCCCGCCGATGATCATCACCGAGGACGAGATCGACGAGATGTTCGCCCCCGTCGAGGCGGCACTCGATGCGACCGAGGCCTGGGCCCGCACCGAGGGCCATCTCGGCTGATCCGCGGCGTCCGGCCTGCGCATGACCAGCCGGCTCGCCTGGATCTGGGGCCAGCTCACCGGGCGGCTGTGGCTGCGCGCCGGGCTCTTCGGGCTCGGGGCGGTCGCGGCGGCGACGGGCTGCGTGCTGGCGGGCGTGCTGATGCCCGACTGGCTGGTGAGCCGCGTAGACGCCGATGCGGTGGGCGACCTGTTGCACATCATGGCCTCGTCGATGCTGGTGGTCGCGACCTTCTCGCTCGGGAGCCTGGTGACGGCGCTGACGGTGGCGGCCGGCAACGCGACGCCGCGGGCCGCGCGCATCCTGATCGCCGATCCCTATGCGCAGAACGCGCTCGCGATCTTCATCGCGGCCTTCGTCTTCTCGATCGTGGGCCTGATCGGCATGAAGCTCGGCTACTACTCCGCCCAGGAGCTGGCGGCGCTGATGGTCGCGACCATCGCGATGATCGCGGCGGTGATCCTCACGCTCTTCGCCTGGATCGACTATCTCGCGAACCTGATGCGGGTGGACGAGATGATGAACAAGCTCGAGCTGCGCGCCGGCGAGACGATCACCGCGCGCGCGCGCAATCCGCATCTCGGCGGGCGGCCGCCGGATGCGACCGGCGGCGGGGTGCCGGTGCGCACCGTCGAGACCGGCTACGTGCGGCATCTCGACGTGGGCAGGCTCCAGAAGATCGCCGCCGCCTGCCAGGGCACGATCCGGGTGCTGCATCTGCCCGGCGCGCTGGTAAACCCGGTCGAGCCGCTGGCGGAGGCGACCTGGGAGGCCGATGCCGCGACGCGGGCCGATATCGTCGCGGCCTTCAACATCGGGCCGGAGCGCTCGTTCGACCAGGACCCGCGCTTCTGCCTCGAGGTGGTGACCGAGATCGCCTCCCGCGCGCTGTCGCCGGGGATGAACGACCCCGGCACCGCGATCAGCGCCATCGGCCGGCTTCAGCGGCTGCTGAGCGTCTGGGCGAAGGAGGCGCGCGGGGAGGTTGCCCCGGAATGCCCCGACGTGACGGTCCCGGAGCTGACCGGAGAGGCGCTGATGGAAGATGCTTTCGGGCCGCTGACCCGCGACGCCGCCGGGATGGTCGAGGTGGGGCTGCGGTTGCAGAAGGCGCTGAAGATCCTGTCGCGCTTCGCCCCCGAGCTCTACGGCGAGGCGGCGCGGGACCTGGCGGCACGCGCGCTCGAACAGGCCGAAGCGGAGCTGACGCTCGCGAGCGACCGGGACCGGCTGGCGCGGGTGGCGCCGGATAACTCGCCTTGAAGTTGATCTCGCGCCGTCGCATAGCGAAGGCGTAGCCGCCCGCCCCGGCACCGAACCCGAGAGGACGCATGTGAACCCCCTGCGCGGCATCGCCCTCAAGGTCCTGTCGGTCTGCGTCTTCACGATGATGGCGGTCTGCATCAAGGCCGCCGCCGCCGGCATTCCGCCCGGCGAGGCGGTGTTCTTCCGCTCGGCCTTCGCGATGCCGGTGATCCTCGGCTGGCTGATCTGGACCCGCAGCCTCGCGCACGGGCTCGACACGGCAAACCCCGTCGGCCACCTGTGGCGCGGCCTCGTCGGGACCACGGCGATGGGGCTCGGCTTCACCGCGCTCGGGCTCCTGCCGCTGCCCGAGGTGACCGCACTCGGCTATGCGGCACCGCTGCTGACGGTGATCTTCGCGGCGATGTTTCTCGGCGAGCAGGTGCGCATCTTCCGGCTGAGCGCGGTCGCCATCGGCCTCGCGGGGGTGGTGATCGTGCTGTCGCCGCGGCTGACGCTGACCTCGCTCTCGACCACGTCGCAGCTCCAGACCATCGGCGCGATGGCCGCACTGCTGGGTGCTGTCTTCGCCGCCCTCGCGCAGGTCTTCGTCCGCAAGCTGGTGCGCACCGAGCAGACGCCGGCGATCGTCTTCTATTTCTCGCTGACCGCGGCCTGCCTGTCGCTCGTCACCCTGCCCTTCGGCTGGGCGGTGCCGAACGCGGCGGAGGCCGCCCTTTTGGTCGGCGCGGGCTTTCTCGGCGGCCTGGGGCAGATCCTGCTGACCGAGAGCTACCGCCACGCCGAGACCGGCACCATCGCACCCTTCGAGTACGTCTCGATGATCCTGGCACTCGGCTTGGGCTATTCGCTCTTCGGCGAGGTGCCGACGCGGCCGATGCTGATGGGCGCGCTGCTGATCGTGCTCGCCGGGCTCTTCATCATCTGGCGCGAGCGCAAGCTCGGTCTCGAGCGCGGCCGCGCGCGCCCGGCGATGACGCCGCAGGGTTGACCCCGGCCCGCGGCGAGGCCCAGTGTCGCGGATGCTGATATATAAAATTCTCCGCGCGCCCGAGTGGCAGGCGCTCCAGGCCGAAGGCCGCAGTGCCGGCGCACCCATCGACGTCGCCGATGGCTTCGTGCATTTCTCCGCCGGGGTGCAGGTGGCCGACACGCTCGCCAAGCATTTCGCCGGCGAGCGCGACCTCATGCTGCTCGCGGTCGATACCGTGCCGCTCGGGGTGGCGCTGCGCTGGGAGCCCGGCCGCGGGGGCGCGCATTTCCCGCATCTCTACCGTGAGCTCCGGCTCGGGGATGTCGCCTGGTCGCGGCCGCTCGAGGACGGGCCGGCGGGCCCCGTGGCGCCCGCCGATCTGGAATGAGCCCGGCCGAGCGGCTGGCGCTGCCGCTTCTGCGCGCGCTCGACCCGGAGACCGCACATGCGCTGGCGCTGCGCGGGCTCTGCGCAGGGCTCGGGCCGCGGGGGGCGCCGGTGACGTCGCCGCGGCTCCGGGTGCGGCTCGCGGGGCTCGATCTGCCGAACCCGCTCGGCCTCGCGGCGGGCTTCGACAAGAACGCTGTCGCCCTGGCGCCGCTGGCGCGCGCGGGCTTCGGCTTTCTCGAGGTCGGCGCCGCCACGCCGCTGCCGCAGCCCGGCAACCCGCGGCCGCGGCTGTTCCGACTGGCCGAGGACAGGGCGGCGATCAACCGCTTCGGCTTCAACAACGACGGCGCCGAGGCCATCGCCGCGCGGCTGGCGGCGCGGCCCGCGGGCTGTGTCGTCGGCCTCAACCTCGGGGCGAACAAGTCGAGCGCCGACCCCGCCGGCGACTTCGCGCAAGTGCTTGCGGTCGCGGGCGCGCATGTCGATTTCGCCACCGTCAACGTCTCGTCGCCCAATACCCCCGGCCTGCGCGCGCTTCAGGGCCAGGCGCTCGGCCCGCTGCTCGCGCGTGTGGCGGCGGCGAACGCGGCGCTGCCGCGGCCGGTGCCGGTCTTTCTCAAGATCGCTCCCGATCTCGACGACGCCGGCCTCGCGATCGTCGTCGAGGCAGCCCTCGCCGGCGGGGTGGCGGGCCTGATCGCCACCAACACCACGCTCGCGCGCGAGGGTCTCGCGAGCCCGCACCGCAGCGAGACGGGCGGCCTCTCCGGGGCGCCACTTTTCGCGCGCTCCACCGCGGTGCTGGCGCGTCTCCATGCGCTGACCGGAGGCCGCCTGCCGCTGATCGGCGTCGGCGGCGTCGGTTCGGCGGCGGAGGCCTATGCCAAGATCCGTGCGGGTGCGACGGCGGTGCAGCTCTACACAGCACTCGTCTACCAGGGGCTGGCGCTGGTGCCGCGCATCCTCGACGGGCTCGAGGCACTTCTCGCCCGGGACGGTTTCGCCAATGTCACCGACGCGGTCGGCACGGATGCTCCCGGCCGATCCTGAGCCG
>JBBQRM010000194.1:0-5957 GCA_038214855.1 Rhodobacterales bacterium
ATGATCGCCGCCCGCCGCGGCTCGCCGCTCGCGATCGGCTTCGGCGAGGGCGAGATGTACGTAGGCTCCGACGCCATCGCGCTCGCAGGCCTCACCCACCGCATCGCCTATCTCGAGGAAGGCGACATGGCGGTCCTCAGCCGCAGCGCCGTCCAGGTCACCGACGCCGCCGGCGCGCCGGTCACGCGCGAGGTCCACGGCATCCCGCTGGAGAATTTCCACGCCGAGAAGGGCCCGCACAAGCACTTCATGGCCAAGGAGATGCACGAGCAGCCGACCGTGCTCGCCGATGCGCTCGACCGCTATCTCGCGCCCGACCGGAGCGCAGTGGCCCTGCCCGCCGAGATCGACTTCGCCGGCGTAGGCAGGCTGGTGCTGGTCGCCTGCGGCACCGCGCATTACGCCTGCCATGTGGCGAAATACTGGTTCGAGGCCCTCGCCCGGCTGCCGGTCGAGATCGAGGTCGCCTCCGAATACCGCTACCGCGAACCGCCGCTCGGCCCCGGCACGCTCGGCATCTTCGTCAGCCAGTCCGGCGAGACCGCCGACACGCTCGCGGCGCTGCGCTACGTCCGCGCCCAAGGGGGCCGCGTCGTCTCGGTGGTCAACGTGCCGACCTCGACCATCGCGCGCGAGAGCGACCTCGCCCTGCCGATCCTCGCGGGCCCCGAGATCGGCGTCGCCTCCACCAAGGCCTTCACCTGCCAGCTCCTCGTGCTCTGCGTGCTCGCGCTGACCGCCGCGCGCCAGCGCGGGACGCTCGCCCCGGACGCCGAGGCCCGGCATGTCGCGGCGCTCTGCACCGTTCCCGGCCTGATCGCCCAGGCCCTCGCGCTCGAACCCGAGGTCGCAGAGATCGCCAAGGAGCTGTCCCGCGCCCGGGACGTGCTCTTCCTGGGGCGCGGCTCGATGTATCCGCTCGCGATGGAAGGCGCATTGAAGCTGAAGGAGATCAGCTACATCCACGCCGAAGGTTATGCGGCGGGCGAACTCAAGCACGGGCCGATCGCGCTGATCGACGAGGACGTCCCGGTCGTCGTGCTCGCGCCTTCCGGCGCGCTCTTCGACAAGACCGTCTCCAACATGCACGAGGTGATGGCGCGCGGCGGCAAGGTCGTGCTGATCACCGATGCCGCCGGGATCGCTGCCGCCGGCAGCGAGATCTGGCGCAGCCTGCAGATGCCGACGGCGAGCGGCCTCATCGCCCCGATCGTCTATGCGGCCCCCGCGCAGCTGCTCGCCTACCACACCGCCGTGCTCAAGGGCACCGACGTCGACCAGCCGCGCAACCTCGCGAAGTCGGTGACGGTGGAATAGGGGCGCGCGCGGTCAGACGCCCTCTCTTGCCTTCCCGGACTTCTCTCGAGACAAATCGGCGCTCGCCCGGCGCCTGTCGCGCTTGGTCCCGGGCGTGCCAGCGCCCCACTACTCGCGCTCCGATTGCTGCGTTCGGAAAATCTCCACCCCCTTGCCCTTCGCCTCGCGGCCCCGGGCAATGAACCGGGCCAAGTGTCCACCGGACACTCGGCAAGTCCGGTCGGGGAAAACCCCAACGAACCACGGGAAGATGCCCTGTCTCGTCTAGATTAACAGATCGTAAAACCGCGCGCGTAACCCACTGAAAACCTTGGGCCGTTAACCTGTTGCGCAGTGCAACACCCAATGTTGCACACCCGCCCGGCCTCCCCGAGCCCCCTCAGGGGCGCTCCTCGTCGCTCAGCAAGCCAATCTGGTAGACCCCCTTGAAGTCCTCCGGGTCCACCGCCCTTCCCTTGCGCGTCACTACCACCCTACCCCGCAGCGCCAGATCGACCGCGGCCGCCCGCACCGGCTTCATCAACCGCCGCCAGGCCTTCTCGTCCGGCCCCGCCAGAGCGCGGGCGACCTCGGAGGGACAGATCGTCCGACCCGCCCCCCGCGCCCGCGCCAGCTCGAGCAGGCAGGCCTCGATCCGCTCCCGCTCGCTCAAACGCCGTCCCTCAGCGCCCGGCGCTGGATCTTGCCCGTCGCCGTCATCGGCAGCACCTCCACGAACACCACCTCCCGAGGTGCGACATGCGCCGCGACCCGCGCCCGCACCCGCGCGATCAGCGCCTCCGCGAGCCCCGCCTCCGCCGCCCCCCGGCGCAGCACCACGAAGGCCTTCACCGCCTCGCCGCGGATCGGATCGGGCACGCCCACCACCGCGGCCATCGCCACGTCCTCGTGCCCGGTCAGGCAATCCTCGATCTCCGCCGGCCCGATCCGGTAGCCCGAAGAGGTGATCACGTCGTCGCTGCGCGCCGAAAAGAACACGTAGCCCTGTGCATCCATCGCCGCCTCGTCGCCGGTGAGGAGCCAGTCGCCGGTGAACCGTGCCGCCGTCTTCTCCGGCGCGTTCCAGTAGCCCAGGAACATCGCCGGATCGGGCCGGCGGATCGCAATCTCGCCGGTCTCGCCCGGCGCGCAGACCCGGCCCGCGGGGCCGAGGATCGCCACCCGGTGCCCCGGCACCGCCCGCCCGGCCGAGCCCGGCCGGACCTCCATCACCGCAGCCGAATTCGCCAGCACCAGGTTGCATTCGGTCTGGCCGTAGAACTCGTTGATCGTCCGTCCGAAGACCCCGCGCCCCCAGTCGAGCAGCTCCGCCCCCAGAGCCTCGCCGCCGCAGGCGACCGACCGCACCCCCGGCACCGCCCCGACGCCGGCCTGCCGCATCAGCTTGAGCGCCGTCGGCGGCAGGAAGACGTTGCGCACCCCCAGATCCCGCATCAGCGCCACGGCGCGCTCTGGGTCGAACCTCGGCATCCGGTGCGCGATCACCGGCACCCCCAGCGCCAGCCCCGGCAGAAGCACGTTGGCGAGCCCGCCCATCCAGGCCCAGTCCGCCGGCGTCCACAGACAGTCGCCCGGCTGCCCGAGGAAGTCGTGCATCAGCTCGACCCCCGGCAGATGCCCGATCAGCACCCGGTGCGCATGCAGCGCCCCCTTCGGCGGCCCGGTGGTCCCGGAGGTGTAGCTCAGGAACGCCGGTTCCTCCGGTACGGTGACGGCGCGAACATGGGCGTCGGCCGCCTTGCCGAGTTCCTGCCAGAAGCCGTGGACCCCGGCCTCGCGCGCGTCGATCGACAGGATCGTCTCGAGCGCAGGCAGATCGCCGCGGATCGCCAACACCTTGGGCAGGTTCGCCGCATCCGTCACCAGCGCCCGCGCGCCGCTGTCGGCGAGCCGGAACCGCAGCCCGTCCTCGCCGAAGAGGGTGAAGAGCGGCACCACGACAGCCCCCAGCCGATAGGCGGCCAGATGCGTCAGCAGCGCCTCCGGCGTCTGCGGCAGCATCAGCCCCACCCGATCGCCGCGGCCGATCCCGTGGCGGGCCAGTGCGTTCGCGAGCCTGCGCGAGGCGCGGGCGAGCCCGGCATAGGTCCAGTCGCGCACCGCGCCGTCCGGCCGCAGATAGCGCAACGCCACCCTGTCGGGTGACGCGCGGTCGAAGACGTCGCAGCAGGCGGCGGCAATGTTGTAGCGCCGCGGCCGCGGCCAGCGAAAGCCGGCGCGCAAGTCATTCCAATCGCGGCCTTCCTGGATCAGGGCGCGGCCGGGCAGGCGCATCGGACTCTCCTCGCCGGAACTGCCGCCATCCTAGCCGGGGCGCCGGTCTGCCCCAAGCGGCATCTGCCCCGCCGCGACGCGCCTTGAAAGCCCGCCGCGCGGTGCCTACTGTCGAAGTCCGCCATGGGACCGCCGCGCATGACCGAAGCTCCGCTGATCGACCCGTTCGCACGCGCCATCCGCTACCTGCGGGTGTCGGTTACGGATCGATGCGATTTCCGCTGCGTCTACTGCATGTCGGAGAACATGACCTTCCTGCCCAAGGCCGAGCTCCTGAGCCTCGAGGAGCTCGACCGGCTGTGCACGGCCTTCGTGCGGCTCGGGGTGGAGAAGCTGCGCATCACCGGCGGCGAGCCGCTGGTGCGCAAGGGGATCATGACCTTCTTCGCGGCGATGGCCCGGCATCTGGAGAGCGGGGCGCTGAAGGAGCTGACGCTCACGACCAACGGCAGCCAGTTGCGGCGTTTCGCCCGCGATCTCGCGGATTGCGGCGTGCGGCGGGTGAACGTCTCGCTCGACACGCTCGATCCGGCGAAGTTCGCGAAGATCACCCGCTGGGGGCGGCTGGCGCAGGTGCTAGACGGCATCGACGCGGCGGTCGAGGCGGGGCTGCGGGTCAAGATCAACACCGTGGCGCTGAAGGGTGTGAACGATGACGAGCTGCACGACCTCGTGGCCTGGTGCGGCGCACGCGGCCACGACCTCACCTTCATCGAGGTGATGCCGATGGGCGATCTCGGCAACGAGGATCGGCTCGACCAGTACTGGTCGCTCAAGGATCTGCGGGCCGAGCTCGAGCGGCGCTGGACCCTCGCGGACACCGCCGAGCGCACCGGCGGCCCGGCACGCTACGTTCGGGTGGACGAGACCGGCGGGCGAGTCGGCTTCATCACGCCGCTCACGCACAATTTCTGCGAGAGCTGCAACCGCGTCCGACTGACCTGCACCGGCGAGCTCTACATGTGCCTCGGCCAGGAGGACGAGGCGGACCTGCGCCAGCCCCTGCGCGCGCATGCGGACGATGCGCCCCTTACCGCGGCGATTCGCGCCGCCATCGCCCGCAAGCCCCTCGGTCACGACTTCGATTACTCCCGCCAGACCGTCTCCGGGCAGGTCTCGCGGCACATGAGTCATACCGGCGGCTGATGCCGGATTTTTTCAAGCAAAGGATTATCCCATGGGCAAAATCGGTTCCGCCGTCTGGAAAGGCGATTTCAGAAACGGCAACGGCAGTGTCTCGACCCAGAGCGGCGCGCTGAACGCACATCCCTATTCCTTCAACACGCGCTACGAGGACATTCCGGGCGCCAATCCCGAGGAGCTGATCGGCGCCGCCCAAGCCGCGTGTTTTTCCATGGCGCTCGCACGGGAGCTCGGGCAGAGGAACCTGTCTGCCAGGGAAATCCACACCGATTCCGCAGTGACGCTCAAGAAGCAGGACGGTGGGTTCATCATCAGCGCCGTGCATCTGAACGTCGAGGCGCACGTTCCCGGCGCCAGCGAAGAGGCGTTCCTCGAAGCCGCGGACGTGGCCAAGGCCACGTGCCCCGTCGCTCAACTCATCAACGCGAAGACGACGATGGTGGCCCGGCTGCTCGACTGAGGCGCCGCGGTCGTGGCGTGTTTACAGCACCGGCCCGATCCCCGATAACCCTCGCGAGGGGTCGCGACGCGGCTCCCCAACCCCTACGCGCGCCCCGGCGTGCGAGACAAAGGAGAGGGACATGGAAGGCATCGGCTGGATCAGTTTGCTGATCATCGGCCTTATCGCGGGCTGGGTCGCCGAGAAGGTGATGAAGCGCGACGACGGACTCATCACCAACCTGATCGTGGGCGTCGTCGGCGCCTATCTCGGCGCATTTCTGTTCAGCTTGCTCGGCATCGGAGTGGGCGGGTTCTGGGGTGCGCTCGTGGTCGGCATCATCGGCGCGATCGTCCTGCTCGCCATCGTCGGCGCGATCCGCGGCCGACGCTGAGGCGTCGGCGGGAGGGGCCGTAGCGCGCCCCTCCCGCACCTTATCTGGGACGCGGGCGCTCAGCCTTCGAGCGTGGCGTCCATGGTTATCGTCGCGGTCAGAAGCTTGGAGACCGGACAGTTTTCCTTGGCTCCTTGCGCCGCCTTCTGGAACGCCGCGTCGTCGGCGCCGGGGATGCGGGCGCGGACGGTCAGGTGGACGGCGGTGATCGCGAAGCCCTCGCCCTCCTTCTCGAGCGTGACGGCGGCGGAGGTGTCGATCTCCTCGGGTGTCAGGCCCGCCTCCCCCAGCACCATCGACAGCGCCATCGAGAAGCAGCTGGCATGGGCGGCGGCGATCAGCTCCTCGGGGTTGGTGCCCTTCTCGTTCTCGAAGCGGGTGTTGAACCCG
>JBBQRM010000195.1:0-5943 GCA_038214855.1 Rhodobacterales bacterium
GGCCGGCGTCCTCGATCCAGCCGTCGGGCAGGAAGGCCATGAGCGACACCCAGTCGGTCGCGGTGCCGATCAGCCCGCGCATCCGTTCGAGCGCCGCCTCGAGCGTGTAGACCGGCCCGCGCTTGAGGTGCAGCGGCTGGAACTCCGCCCGCGTCTCGATCCGCGCATAGGCCCGCATCAGGTCCAACAGACCCGCCGCATGCACGACCCGCGTCTCGCGCGTCACCGCTTGCGGCGCGCCGCGCGCGAAGACCTCGCGCCCGAGACGGTCGCCGGCCATCAGCCGCATCGCCGCCTCGCGCATCGCCTCGAGCCGCCGGAGCTGGAACGCCAGATGCGCGGCCATCGCGTCGCCCGAGGGCCCCTCCGCCGCCGGGTCGGGCGGCAGCAGCAGCCGCGATTTGAGAAAGGCGAGCCAGGCCGCCATCACCAGGTAGTCCGCGGCGAGCTCGAGCCTCAGCCGCTTCGCCGCCGCGACGAAATCCAGATACTGCTCGGCCAGCCGCAGCACCGAGATCTGTCGCAGATCGACCTTCTGCGACCGGGCGAGCCCCAGCAGCAGGTCGAGCGGCCCCTCGAAACCCTCCACGTCCACCGTCAGCGCCTCCGCGTCCGGGCCGCGAGTGGCGGCGGCGTCGAAGAAATCCTCAGGCACCGGCGGCCCGGCCGTGCAGAGCCGCGAACTCCGCCGCGAGCAGCGCCGCATCCGCCGCCTGCTGCGTGCCGCGGGCGGCGAGCGCCCGCTGGGCCCGAACCGCCGAGGCCCCCGCCAGCCGCGGGACGGCGGCGACCACCTCCGCCATCTCCGTCATCCTGCCATTGCAGTGCAGGATCACATCGCAACCAGCTTCGATCGCAGCGGAAACGCGCTCGGCGTATCTTCCCGACAGCGCACCCATCGACAGATCGTCGGTCATCAGCAGCCCCTGGAAGCCGAGCCGCTCGCGGATGAGCGAGACGCCCCTGCGCGATAGCGTCACCGGCGCCTCCGGGTCGACCGCCGCGAGCACGACATGTGCGGTCATCGCCAGCGGCAGATGCCCTAGCTCCCGGAACGGCACGAAATCCGTGGCCTCGAGCTCGGCCAGCCCGGTCTCCACCACCGGCAGCGCCGCGTGGCTGTCGAGGCCGGCGCGCCCCTGCCCCGGCGCATGCTTCATCACCGGCAGCACCCCGCCCGCCAGCAACCCCTCGGCCACTGCCCGGCCGATCGCCGCCACCTCCTCGGCGACCGAGGCATAGCAGCGGTCGCGCAGAACGGCGTGCGTGCGCGGCTGGAGAACGTCGAGCACCGGCGCGCAGTTCACGTCGATGCCGACCTGCGTGAGCTCGTCCGCGATCAGCCGCGAACGCAGCCGCATCGCATGGGCGCGCAGCGCGAGGCTCGGCAGCCGCGCGCATTCCTCGAGCGCCGGCGCCCATTCGCGCCACTCCGGCCCCCGCAGCCGCGCAACGCGCCCTCCCTCCTGGTCGATCAGCACCGGCGCGTCGCGTCCAACGCTCGCGCGCAGGTCGTCGGTCAGCTTGCGCAGCTGCGCGCGGCTCTCGACGTTGCGCGCGAAGACGATGAAGCCCCAGGGGTCGGCCTCGGCCATGAAGCGCCGCTCGTCGCGTCCGAGCGTGCGGCCTTCGCAGCCGAGGATGACGGCGCGCGGGGCCACGCGCGGGCTACTGCAGCGTTACCGGGATGCAGTCGACGCCGCGGGCCTTCAGCGCCTCGCACATCGACCGCGTCGCCTCGTTGTCAGCGAAACCCGCGACCCGGAGCCGGTAGAAGACCCGCGCGTTCGCCGTTGTCCGCTCGACGAAGAGGCTCTTGGAGCCGAGCAGGTCGCCGTGCCGTCCGACCAGCCGGTTCCAGGCCTCGCGCGCGCTTACCGCACTGTCGAAGGCGCCGAGCTGGACCAGCCGCGACCCCGGCCCGACCGCCGCCGTCTCCGGCGTCGCGGCCGCGACACGCGTCTCCGCGACGGGCTGCGCCGCAGGCGCAGGGGCGCGGGCCGCCCTCAGCCCCGCCGGACGCCCGCGCGGCCGCGGCCCGGGCGGCATCGGCTCGACCACCGCCACCTCGAGCGCCGCATCCTCGGGCAGCGTGAACGGCGCGAGCCCCACCGTCGCGTCGGACGGCGTCTCGGCGCCGAGCTCGGCGATCAGCCGGTCCGTCTCGCTCTGCGGCGACGCGATTGCCTCGGCTTCCGCCTGAGGCACAGCCACCGGATCGGGCTCGGGCTCCTCCGGCGCGGTCACCACCAGCGCCAACTCGGCCTGCGGCTTGTCCTCGGGGGCCAGCGCCGGCGGCTCCGGCGCGACCGGCACCGCCTGAGGCTCCGGCGCCGGCTGCCCGGCCAGCACCGCGTTCACCTCGAGCCCCTGGTGCGGCGCCTGCGTGCCGCCAGGGTCCTCGGGCACCACCCGCGCCGGCCCCGCCATCGCGCGGACCACCGGAACCTCGGTCGCGTCGCGGGTTCCGAGCCGCCAGGACCAGAGCCCCATCGCCAGGATCAGCCCCAGGAACAACGCCGCACCGACCAGCCGGCGCAGCGTCTCGGGGATCAGACCGGGCGCAGCCTCGGCCCGGGACGTGTCGAATTGTTCGCCATAAACGTCGCGCATGGGGATCGTGCCTGTTTTGCCATACCATATACTGTATGCTGCTCTGCTCCAACCCCGAAATAGCTCGCGGATGCTTAGCGCATCTCATCCATCGGGGCCACACCCAGAATACCAAGACCTGCCGAGATGACAACTGCCGTCGCGCGGACCAGTGCAAGCCGCGCGAGGCTCAGATCCGGCGCATCCTCGCGCACGAAGCGAAGCGCGGGATCGAGCTTGCCCTGATGCTGGAGCGCGTGGAATTCTGAGGCTAGATCATATAGATAGAAGGCGATCCGATGTGGCTCGTGGTGGGCGGCCGCGACCTCGACCTGCCGCGGCCACTCGCCGAGCTTGCGCGCGAGCCCGAGTTCGCCCGGATGTCCGAGCCCACTGAGGTCCGCCTCGGCGAGCCGCTCGTCGCTCGCATCGAACCCCGCCGCCTCGGCGCGCAGCCGCACCGAATGCGCGCGCGCATGCGCATATTGCACATAGAAGACCGGGTTGTCCTTCGACTGCTCCAGCGCACGCGCGAAGTCGAAGTCGAGCGGCGCGTCGTTGCGGCGGGTCAGCATCACGAAGCGCATCACGTCGCGCCCCACCTCGCCCACCACGTCGCGCAGCGTCACGAAGGTGCCCGAGCGCTTGGACATCTTGAACGGCTCGCCGCCCTTCCAAAGCCGCACCAGCTGGCAGAGCTTCACGTCGAGCGCCACCCGCCCCTCGCTCAGCGCCGCGACCGCCGCCTTCATCCGCTTGACGTAGCCGCCGTGGTCGGCGCCCAGCACGTCGATCAGCTCGTCGAAGCCGCGCTCGATCTTGTCGAAGTGATAGGCGATATCAGGTGCGAAGTAGGTCCAGCCGCCGTCGGATTTCTTCACCGGCCGATCGACGTCGTCGCCATAGGCGGTCGAGCGGAACAAGGTCTGCTGCCGCGGCTCCCAATCCTCCGGCGCGCGGCCCTTGGGCGGGTCGAGCACGCCTTCGTAGATCAGACCGCGCGCGTCGAGTGCCGACAGCGCCGCCTCGATCCGCCCGGTGCCGTAGAGCGCGCGCTCGGAAAAATAGACGTCCATCTCCACGCCCGCGAGCGCCAGATCCTCGCGGATCATCGCCATCATCGCCGCGGTCGCCTCAACGCGCAGATCCTCGAGCCAGTCCGCCTCGGGACGGCCGACCAGCGCCCGCCCGTGCCGCTCGGCCAGCGCCGCACCGACGGGCGCGAGATAGTCGCCCGGATAGGTGCCCTCGGCGAACTCGACCGGCTCGCCCAGTGCTTCGAGATAGCGCAGGTAGACCGACCGCGCGAGCACGTCGACCTGTGCGCCGCCGTCGTTGATGTAGTATTCCCGCGTCACGTCGTTGCCCGCGAAGGCGAGCAGTCCCGCGAGGGCATCGCCGAAGACCGCGCCGCGGGCGTGGCCCACGTGCATCGGCCCCGTCGGGTTGGCCGAGACGAACTCCACGTTCACCCGCCGCCCCGCGCCCAGCGTCGAGCGTCCGGCATCGCGCCCCGCCTCGATGAGCTTCGGCAGCAGGCCGAACCAGGCCCGAGGCTCGAGCGCGAGGTTCAGGAACCCCGGCCCCGCCACCTCGGCCGAAACGATCCTCGGATCCGCTTGCAGCTCCGCCGCCAGCGCCTCGGCGATCGCCCGCGGCGCCATCCCCGCGGGCTTGGCAAGCACCATCGCCGCGTTGGTCGCCATGTCGCCGTGCGCGGCGTCGCGGGGCGGCTCGACCGTCACCGCGGCGGTGTCGAGCCCGGCCGGAAGCCGCCCCGCCGCCGCCAGCCGGTCGATCCCCTCGAGAACCAGCGCCTTCATCTCCGCAAATAGGTCCATCCGTTCCCCTCTCGTATCTGGGCTGCGGTTAGCACAGCCCGCCCGGGCTCGCCAAGCCGGGGGCCGCGCGCTAGCTTGGCCGGCATGATACGCGCCCTCGCCCTCGTCCTGCCGCTCGCGCTCGGTACAGCGGCCGAAGCGGGTACGCTGTCGCCGGGGGAGTTCGAGGCGCTGGCCCAGGGGCGGACGCTGTGGTTCTCGGACGCGCGCGGCGGCTTCGGGGCCGAGCAGTACCTGCCCGGCCGCCGCAGCCTGTGGCGCTATGCCGACGGAAGTTGTGTGGCGGGCGTCTGGTGGGACGAGGGGGATCTGGTGTGCTTCCGCTACGAGAGCGGGCCGGAGGCGCAGTGCTGGCGGTTCGCGCGCGAGGGGGAGCGGACCAGCGCCACCCATGTCGGGCCGGACGGGGCGGAGGGCACGGTGCTCGACCTGGAGCGGATCGACGTGTCTCCCCTGCCCTGCGCGGGTCCGGAAGTCGGCACCTGAGGCGACGGATGGAGGTCGGTTTGCGATGTTGCACCGTGCAACATGACCGCGCCCCTTAAAAATACGCGGGAAATCCGGCCGGTTTTACGCTCTGTTAAGGCTGTTGCACACCGGGGCGGCGTCAGAGGAGCTCGCCCTGCCCGACCGAGGGGACGCGGCTGCGGCGCGGGGCGGTGGCCCGGTCGGGGCGCAGGCGCAGGCGTCCGTCCGCGAACTCGACCTCTAGCCGGGCGGCCGCGGCGGCGGCCTCGCGCCGCGTCAACACCGCGCCCGCCCCGTCGCGGACGATGGCGTAGCCGCGCTCGAGCACCGCCTGCGGCCCGAGGCTCGCGAGGGTGCGCCCGAGCGCGTCGAGAGCCGCGCGGGCGTCGCGTCCGAGCCCTGCGCCGACGCGGCCGAGCCGCGCCGTGCGCACCGCCAGCCGGTCGCGAGCGCGTGCCAGCCGCGGCGCGGGTCCGCGCGCCGCCAGCGCCTGGGCGGCGAGATCGAGCCGGCCGCGCCGCCGCGCGACCGCAGCACCGAGCCGCGCCGGTTCCAGCCCGCCGCGCGCCAGCCGCAGACGGTGGGCGTGCAGCGCCGCCATCTGCGCCCGCGGTAGCCGGAGCGCGAGGCCCTCCAGCCGCTGCGCCCGCCGCCCCAGCGTGAGCGCGAGCAGCCCCGGGGCGAAGCGGCCGGCGGCGCGCTGCGTCAGCCGCAGCCGCCCGTCCTGCGCCAGCGCCCGGAGCGCGCGCGGCAGCCGCAGCGCCAGCGCATCGAGCCTTTGCGCCCGCTCGCCGACCAGCGCCTGAGCCCGCGGCAGGCCGCGGGCGAGGTCGCGCAGGCGCTGGCGGCGCTGTGCCAGGCCCCGCAGCACCCCCAGGCGGCGCCGCTCCTCGAGGCCGGCGAGTGCTGCCATCAGCTCGAGGCGCACCGGCACCGCCATCTCGGCGGCGGCGGTGGGGGTGGGCGCGCGCCGGTCGGCGGCGAGGTCGATCAGCGTCGTGTCCGTCTCGTGGCCGACCGCGGAGATCAGCGGAATGCGGCT
>JBBQRM010000196.1:0-5937 GCA_038214855.1 Rhodobacterales bacterium
CGGGCCGAGTGACGACGCGGGCCTGCGCCTCGCGCACGATGCCGAGCGGCCGACGGGCCCGCCGGACGCCGAGCGGCCGGCGGGCCCGCCGCTGCCCGAGGCGCTCGCCGACGTGCTCGCCTCGATCCGGAGCCTCGTTACGGCCGAGACCGAGGCGCGGCGCGACCCGAAGGCTCCGGCCGAGGGCGTGTTGATGCTGACCGCAGAGATGCGGGTGGACCCAGGCGACGAGGACGGGCCGCCGCGTGCGGGCGAGGTTCTGACCGAGGGGATGGACGCGCCGGTGCCGCGGGCCCTGCGGAGGGGTGCCGCCGCCGGCCAACCCGCGCCCATCCTCGACGAGGAGGCGCTGCGCGGGGTGATCAACGCGCTGGTGCGCGAGGAGTTGCAGGGCGAACTCGGAGAGCGGATCAGCCGCAACTTGCGCAAGCTGATCCGCCGCGAAATCGCCCAGATCGAGGACGAGACCCACCGGAGCTGACCCGCGCCCGCCGCTGCTCACTGCACCGCCATCACGCCGCCGTCCGCACGGGCGGCGGAGTAGTTCCATTGCGCCCGCGGCGCGTACTGCGGCAAGGCCGCCATTCGCGCTTCGACCGAAGAATGGATCGTCTCCGTCGGCGAGACCCCGGCGAGGCGCGGGACGCGGTGCCGGAAGAGCCGGGCCGAGCCGCTCCGGCAGCCCTGCGCCGGGGCCGCCGGGTCAATGGGAAACCGCAGCTCCCATCGGTCGGGCAGCGCCAGGCCGCAGGCCTCTGCCCGGCCGAGCATCCAGCGTAGCGGGATGTTCGAGAGCGGGCGCGCCGCCGGGAATGCCCAGACATGGCCGCCGACATCGCCATGCGCACCGGCGAACCAGACCTGCTCCGCCCGGCCGCGCCAGCCGGGATCGAGCCGCCAGGGGAGCGGCGCATAGGCGGCTCGATCCTCGTCGAGGGCGAGCGCCTGGAAGGCGTTCCGCACGTTGTGCGACAGGCCCGCGTCGTGAAAGTCCGTCGCCATCGGCGCGAGCCGGCTCAGCATCGGATAGGGCAGGCCGAGCGCTGCCACCGTGTCCCAGACGCCGAGCACCTCGATCGGCACGCGGCCGTGGCAATGCCGGCGCCGGAAGAGCCGCCCATGGACCCCCAGCCGCTCGTTCTGATAGTGCCGGAACGCCTGGGCGATCAGCCGCTCGGTGGCGAACCCGCGCCGCACCAGCCCGATGCGGCCGATGAAGCCGGCGAGGCTGCGCACCGCATAGGCCCCGCGCGAATAGCCGAAGAGCATGATCCGGTCGCCGGGGCGATAGCGGCTCGCGAGCGTCGCATAGCCCTGCGCGATCGCGAGATTGATGCCGAGGCCCGCGGCAATCGTAAGGAGCCGCGTCAGACCCGTCCCCTGAATGCCCGGGTGATAGCCGAGCGTCCGGTCCCGCCGCGGACCCGCCTCCGCCAGCAGCCGCCACAGCAGGCCGGCGTTGGTCTCATGGCCCGGCTCGAGCCGGCTCATCGTGCCGTCGACGATGAAGACGTGCGTTCGCACACCGGCGGAGCTGGACGCGGCGCGGCGGCTTCGCCTTACGGCACCGCCCGCCCCTTCCTCATCCATCCAGGATCGCGCCGCTCCTTCCCAGCCGCCCCGACCGGCCGCGCCAAGCCTCCGCCACCCGGCACCCCGGCACTGCGGCGACGGCGCGTGTCACCGCACCGCCGTGCTCACTCAGCCGCCCGTCCGCCCGCCCTCGAGGTCGCGGAGCCAGCTCCAGACCCGCACCGGCGTCAGCGGCATGTCGACGTGGCGCACGCCCGCCTCCCACAATGCGTCGAGGGCTGCGTTGGTGACGGCGGCCAGCGCGCCGACGGTGCCGGCCTCGCCGCAGCCCTTCATGCCGATCTCGTTGGCGGTGGAGGGGACGAGCTCGGTGGAGAAGTCCATCATCGGCACGTCCTCCGCGCGCGGCATCGCATAGTCCATGAAGCTGCCGCTC
Organism: Rhodobacterales bacterium; assembly: GCA_038214855.1. Classification (GTDB taxonomy): domain Bacteria; phylum Pseudomonadota; class Alphaproteobacteria; order Rhodobacterales; family Rhodobacteraceae; genus Amaricoccus. The sequence continues at coordinate 1,970 of JBBQRM010000196.1, forward strand.
AGGAGCTGGCCCTCGGGACTGTAGACCACCTGCTCGACGATCGCCTGGCCGATCCCCTGCGCCACCCCGCCGTGGACCTGTCCCTCGGCGAGCATCGGGTTCATCAGCACCCCGAAATCGTCGACGACCGTGTAGCGCACCACCTGCGTCGCACCGGTGCCGGGATCGACCTCGACCTCGGCGATATGCGCGCCGTTGGGATAGGAGCGGCCCGGCAGGTCGTACATCGTCTCGGCGGTCAGGAGCTCATGGCGCCCCCGCTCGCGGGCGACTTCGGCGAGCCGCATCAGATCGACGCTGCGGTCGGTGCCGGCGACGCGGAAGGCGCCGTCCTCCCAGACCAGATCGGCGCTCGCCACCTCGAGCTCCTCCTCGGCGAGCGGGCGGAAGCGCTCGATCATCTCGTCGGCGGCCTTGTTGATCGAATTGCCCTGCAGCGTCACCGAGCGCGAGCCGCCGGTTCCGACGCCGGTGGCGATCCGGTCGCTGTCGCCCTGGACGAAGCGAATCGCCTCGAACGGGATGCCGCTGCGGGCGTGCAGGATCTGGGCGAAGACCGTCTCGTGCCCCTGCCCGTTCGACTGGGTGCCGACGTAGATCTCCACCGCCCCGTCGTCCGTGAAGGCGAGCTTGGTCGCCTCCTCCGGCGCCCCGAGGATCGATTCGATGTAGTAGCACAGCCCCAGCCCCCGCAGCCGGCCGGCCTGCGCGCTCTCGGCCTTGCGCGCGGCAAAGCCCGCAACGTCCGCCGTCTCGAGCGCGCGGTCGAGGACGCGCGCGAAATCGCCGACGTCGTAGGTCTCGCCGGAGACGCTGAGATAGGGGAAGGCGTCGCGCGGGATGAAGTTCTTCCGCCGCAGATCCACCGGATCGACGCCCATGTCGCGCGCAGACCAGTCCATCAGCCGCTCGATCACATAGATCGCCTCCGGCCGTCCGGCGCCGCGATAGGCGTCTATCGGCGTGGTGTTGGTGAAGACGCCCTTCACGTTGAAGAAGGCCTTCTGCACGTCGTAGACCCCCGGCAGCACCTTGAGCGCGAGATCCGAGGCGATGAACTGCCCGTAGGGGCTGTTGTAGGCGCCGAGGTTGGAGACGCAGTTGATCCGGATCGCCTGGAGCCGGTGCTCGGCGTCGAAGGCGGCCTCGGCCACGGTCACGTGGTCGCGCCCGCCGTTGTCGGTCAGCATCGCCTCGCCGCGCGTCGACATCCAGCGCACCGGCCGCCCGAGCTTGCGCGCAGCAAAGGCCACGGCGAAATATTCCGGATAGTTGAAGCCCTTGATCCCGAAGCCGCCGCCGACGTCGGGCGTCGTGACGCGCACGTTCTCAGGCGCGAGATCCATCTTGGCCGCCAGTTCGGCCTTCAAGAGCCAGACCCCCTGCCCCGAGAAGCCGACATGCAGCCGCGCGCCGTCCCATTCGGCGAAGCAGCCGCGGGGCTCCATCGAATTGGCGATCACGCGGTTGTCGATCAGATCGAGCCTCGTGGTATGCGCCGCCGCCTCGAACGCCGCCGACACCATTGCCTCGTCGCCGAAGGCCCAGTCGTAGGCGAGGTTGTCCGGCGCCTCCTCATGGATCGTCTCGCCGCCCACGGCGGTCGGCAGATGCACCGGCAGGTCGTCGATCTCGCAGACGATGGAATCGAGCGCGTCGAGCCCGGCCATCGGCGTCTCGGCGATCACCATCGCGATCGCCTCGCCGGCATAGCGCACCCGATCGTCGGCCAAAACCGGGCGGCGCGGCGAGGCGCCCGGCGTGCCGTCGCGGTTCGGGACCACCTCGTAATCGACGCTGTTGTCCATCCCGCCGGCGAAATCCTCCGCGGTGATCACCGCGATCACCCCCGGCTCGGCAGCGGCGGCCTCGACGTCGAGCAGCGTGATCGTCCCGTGCGCCACCGGGCTGCGGAAGAAGATCGCATGCGCGGCCCCCGCGGGTGCGGCATCGTCCATGTAGGTGCCGGTGCCGTTCAGGAAGCGCACGTCCTCCTTGCGCCGGACCGGCTGGCTGGTCCCGAACTTGGCGTCGATCTTGGTCATGCGTGTCTCCTGGCAGCGCGTCGCTCGGGCCTCACCCTAGCCGGATCGCGGGCCGCGTCCATCCCCGCGCGGCGAAATGCGGCGGCGCCGCTGGCCGCGGGCGGGTCTTTTCCTCGCCCTCGCCGCGGGCTAAACATCGCGCGCATTCCGGGAGCCCGACCAGCCATGCCGATGGACAAGACCTTCGACGCACGCAAAGCCGAGGCCGAGATCTCGGTGCGCTGGGAAGCCGCCCGCGCCTTCCGCGCCGGCGCCAACGCCCGGCCGGGCGCGGAGCCGTTCGTGATCCTTCTGCCACCGCCCAACGTCACCGGCTCGCTGCACATGGGGCACGCGTTCAACCACACGCTGATGGACATCCTCACCCGCTGGCACCGGATGCGGGGCTTCGACACGCTCTGGCAGCCCGGGCTCGACCACGCCGGCATCGCCACGCAGATGGTCGTCGAGCGCGAGCTCGCCCGCGAGGGCAAGCCGTCCCGCAGCGAGATGACGCGCGAGGCGTTCGTCGCGAAGGTCTGGGAGTGGAAGGAACGCTCCGGCGGCACGATCCTCGAACAATCCCGCCGCCTCGGCGACAGCTTCGACCTCAGCCGCAACCGCTTCACGATGGACGAGGGCTTCCACGACGCGGTGCTCAAGGTCTTCGTCGATTGGTACCACAAGGGCCTGATCTTCCGCGGCAAGCGGCTGGTGAACTGGGACCCGCATTTCGAGACGGCGATCTCCGACCTCGAGGTCGAGAACCTCGAGGTCGACGGCCACATGTGGCATTTCAAATATCCGCTCGAGGGCGGCGAGACCTACGAGTATGTCGAGCGCGACGCGGACGGCGCCGTCACCTTACGCGAGACCCGCGACTACATCGCCATCGCCACCACCCGCCCCGAGACGATGCTCGGCGACGGTGCGGTGGCGGTGCACCCCTCCGACATCCGCTACGCCCCCATCGTCGGCAAGCGCGTGCTGCTGCCGCTCGCCGACCGCTACATCCCGATCATCGCCGACGAATACCCCGACCCCGCCTTCGGCTCGGGCGCGGTCAAGATCACCGGCGCGCACGACTTCAACGACAACAAGGTCGCCGAGCGCCACGGCCTGCCGATGTATAGCCTCATGGATAAGAAAGGGCAGATGCGCGTCGACGGTATTGAACTTCCGCCTGATCCGCTGCCGGAGTTTTGGATCGACACTGGAACCGAGGATGATGAATACAACCCGGTTCCCGTCAAGTATCGCGGCATGGATCGGTTCAAGGCGCGCGAGGCGGTAGTTGCGGATCTCAAAGCGCTGGGGCTCATGATCGCGGTCGAGGACAAGAAGATCGTCCGGCCTCGCGGCGACCGCTCAAAGGTCGTGATCGAGCCGATGCGCACCGACCAGTGGTTCGTAGACGCCAAGCGCCTCGCCGGCCCCGCGCTCGAAGCGGTGCGCTCGGGGGAGACGCGCATCCTGCCGGAGCGCGACGAGAAGACTTATTTCCATTGGCTGGAGAACATCGAACCGTGGTGCATCTCGCGCCAGCTCTGGTGGGGCCACCAGATCCCAGTTTGGTACGATCTAGAAGCCGGCATGACAATTTGCGCTCCTAGCGAAGAAGAGGCCTATGCTCAGGCCACCGCTGAAGCGAAACGTGTAGGCTACGATCAAAACATCGTCCTCACCCGCGACCCGGACGTCCTAGACACCTGGTTCTCCTCCGGCATCTGGCCCATCGGCACGATGGGCTGGCCTGAGGAGACGCCGGAGATGGCGTGCTACTACCCGTCCTCCGTCCTGGTGACCGGCTTCGACATCATCTTCTTCTGGGTCGCCCGGATGATGATGATGCAAAAGGAGATCACCGGCCGCGCACCGTTCCACACCGTCTACGTCCACGCCCTCGTCCGCGACGCCGAGGGCAAGAAGATGTCGAAGAGCCTC
>JBBQRM010000197.1:0-5934 GCA_038214855.1 Rhodobacterales bacterium
CTCCAGCAACAGGCGGCGCATTTCCAGATCAACGAGTTCGTGCGTCTCGCGGCCTATGCCATGAGCGGCACGCCGCAATTCATCCACGCGCCCTATTTGCCCTCTTCCGCGGCGCGCGCGGCTTTCCTCGCAGACCCGGCCATCCGCGCCGGGGTTGAACTGTGGGACCGGATCGACGTCGCCGTCGTCGGCGTCGGTCTGCCGCCGGCACTCAACGCACCCGAGGCCAGCGTCGCGACCACGAGCGAGCAGGCGCTGGTTCAGGCGGCTGGCGACGTTATCCGGCACTATTTCGATGCGAACGGCGGGTTGATCGAATGGGACGGCAGCGAACGCATGATCGCGGCCTCACCGGACCAGTTGCGCGCGGCGCGGCTCAGCATCGGGGTCGCCGCCGGCGAAGACAAGACGGGCGCGATCGTCGGCGCCGCGCGGGCGGGGCTGATCAATGCGCTGGCGACCGACGTGCGGACGGCGGAGGCCATTCTCGACCGGCTCGCGCAGGAGCGATGACTCGAAGGGCAGCGAGCGAGAAACGACTTTCTGAAAAAAATTTCACTTGACGGAATTGAGCCTGCGACGTGTTATCCTCCATCAAGAAGACCGGACGCAGCGAACCCAACGCTGCGAATATCATCGCCAGGGAGGACTGGAAAGTGAAACGCCGCACCTTGTTCGGGGCAGCCGCCGCGCTGGCGCTCGCCGCTGCCGCAGGCTTCGGGCCCGCCCCCGCCCGCGCCCAGGACAGCTACACGATCGCCCTGATCCCGGGCCTGACCACGGACGCCTTCTACATCACGATGCGCAAGGGCGCGCAGGCCGCCGCAGACGCCCTCAGCGTCGAGCTGGTGTTCCAGGGCGCGCCCGATTTCAACCCCGTGACCCAGGTGCCGGTGCTCGACGCCGTAATCGCGCGTGGCCCCGACGCCATCCTGATCGCGCCCACCGACACGACACAGCTGATCGAACCGCTGCGCAAGGCCCACGACGCCGGCATCCCGGTGATTACCGTGGACACGTTCATCGGTTCCGGCGACTACCAGACTGGCGCGGGCGACGCGGACTTCCCGCTGTCCTACATCGCGTCGGACAACGTGCTGGGCGGGCGGATGGCGGCGAGGGCGCTTGCCGAGGCGATCGGCGGCGAGGGCAAGGTCTATGTCTCGAACGTCAAGCCCGGCATCTCGACCACCGACCAGCGCGAGGAGGGCTTCAAGCTCGAGATGAGCGAGAACTTCCCCGATGTCGAGGTGCTCGAGACGCAGTTCAACGAGAACGACGCCAACAACGCCGCCTCGCAGCTCCAGGCGGTGTTCGCCCGCAACGGCGACCTGAAGGGCGTATTCGGCGCGAACCTCTTCTCGGCGCTCGGCGCCGCCAACGGCGTGCAGCAGGCCGGCAAGTCCGGCGAAATCAAGGTCGTGGCCTTCGACGCGCCGACCAGCATCGTCGAGGACATCTCGAACGGCGTCGTCGATGTTGCCATTGCCCAGCACCCGGCCGAGATCGGCTACTACGGCGTCGTCTCGGCCTATGCCCATCTCACCGGACAGTCGATCCCGGTAGCGATCGGCACCGGCTTCACGGTGATCGACGCCTCGAACGTCGAAGACCCCGAGATCGCCAAGTACATCTACTCGGACTGACGCACCCACCGGCACTCGGCCCGCGCCGGGTGCCGGTGCTGACTTCGGGCGCCGCGCCGCTGCGGCCAGGACCCGCCGCACTTTTCGACGGGATCACCGATGACCAGCCCTGCCGCCGATCACGCCACAGCCTCGGGGGATCACGCCGACAGCACGCGCACGCTGATCCAGCGCATCGCCGACCTGCGCGCTTGGCTGTTCCTCGCCGCCCTCGTCCTCGGCTTCGAGGTCTGGTCGCGGCTGAGCTTCGGCGGCACCTTCATCGGCAATCCGTTCAATGTGCAGTCGATCGCGATCTTTGCCGTGGCGCCGCTCCTGCTCGCCACCGGCCAGACCTTCGTGATCATCTCCGGCGGCATCGACCTGTCGCTCGGCTTCATCATGGGCCTCGCGGCCGTCGTCGCCGCGCATACGATCAACTGGGCGACCCCGCTCATGCCGCTGCCGGCAGCCGTGCTTGTCGGCGGGATCGTCGCCATTGCGATCGCCGCCGTGCCCGGGCTGGTCAACGGCTTTCTCGTCGCGCGGCTCAGAGTCCCGCCCTTCATCGGCACGCTCGGCATGTTCGGCGTCGCCCGCGGCGTCGCCTTCCTGCTTGCCGGCGGCACGACGGTGCCGGTGCGCAACGGCTTCTTCTCCGCGCTCGGCAACGACAGGGTCTTCGGCGTGCCATGGGTGGTGGTCGTGGCGGCGATCTTCGTGCTGGTCATGCACTACCTGCTCAGCCAGACCCGCTTCGGCCAGCACAACTACGCGATCGGCGCCAACGAACAGGCCGCCCGCCGCGCCGGCATCGACGTGAGGTGGCACCTCCTGCGCCTCTACGTCCTGTCGGCGGTCTGCGCCGGTGTCGCGGGCCTGCTCTATGCCGCGCGCTTCAGCGCCGGCGCGGCCCAGGCCGGCGAGCCTTTGCTCCTGGACAGCGTCGCGGCGGTGGTGATCGGCGGCGCCAGCCTCTTCGGCGGCTCAGGCACCATCTTCGGCACCGTTGCCGGGGCCTTCGTCATCGCGGTGATCCAGTACGGGCTGGTGTTCAGCAACGTCCAGCCGTTCTGGCAGTTCATCTCGGTGGGGGTCGTCATCATCATCTCGGTGCTGATCGACCAGGCCCAGCGCCAGTTCAGCGGAGGGCGGCAGAGTGAGTGAGGCGCCCGCAGACGTCGCCCCGCTGCTCGAAGTTCGCAACCTCTCGAAGAATTTCGGCGCGGTTCAGGCGCTGCGCGACTTCTCGATGACGGTGCACCCGGGCGAGGTCGTCGCACTCGCCGGCGACAACGGCGCGGGCAAGACCACGCTGATCAAGGCGGTCTCCGGCGTCTACCGGCCGTCCTCGGGCGAGATCCTGCTGCGCGGCACGCCGGTCCACTTCGCCTCGCCGCAAGAGGCCCGCGACAAGGGGATCGAGACGATCTACCAGGATCTCGCGCTCGCCGACAATCTGTCGATCGGGGCGAACATCTTCCTCGGCCGCGAGCCGATGCGCCGCGCCTTCGGCTTCCTTCCGGTGCTCGACCGCCGGCGCATGGCCGAAGCCGCGAAGCAGACAATGGCGCTGCTCGACTTCCACGTCAGCCGGATGGAGGCGCCGGTCTCGAACTTCTCCGGCGGCCAGCGCCAGGCGGTCGCCATCGGCCGCGCCGTCTACTGGGACGCGCAGATCCTGATCATGGACGAGCCGACCGCGGCCCTCGGCGTGCCCGAGCAGCGCAAGGTGGTCGCGCTCATTCATCAGCTCAAGGCGCAGGGCCGGGGCGTCATCTTCATCTCGCACAACCTCCAGGACATTTTCGCGGTCTCGGACCGCATCGTGGTGCTGCGCCGCGGCGTGCAGGCCGGCGAGCGGCGCATCTCCGAAACCTCGCACGACGAGGTCGTCAAGATGATGGTCGGCGGCTGAGCGGCGCATGGCGGCACCGGTCATCGCCTCGCTCGGCGAGCTGCTCGTGGAGTTCGTCTGCAGCGAGCGGGACGGCCGCCACCTGCGGCCCGCGCCCTACGTCGGCCCGTTCCCCAGCGGCGCGCCCGGCATCTTCATCGACCAGGTCGCGCGCGTGGGCGGCCGCGCGATCTTCGCGGGTGCGGTCGGCGACGACGCCTTCGGCACGGTGCTGCGCGACCGGCTCGCCGCGTCGGGCGTCGTCCCAGACCTCATCCGCACCGTTCCAGGCCTGCCGACAGGCTCCGCCTTCGTGAGCTACAACTCCGACGGCGGCCGGGATTTCGTCTTCAACATCGCCCAGTCCGCGGCCGCGCGTTTCCCTGGCGGGACCGAGGCGGTCGAGGGCTTCCTGAACGCGGGCGCCCGCGTCCTGCACGTCTCCGGCTCCACCCTCGGCGACCCGGAGATGCGCCGTCGGGCGCTCGAGGTCGCCGAGGCGCTGCACGCGGCCGGCGTCGCGATCTCCATCGACCCGAACGGGCGCAAGGAACTCGCGGGCGACGCCGGCTATCTCGACGCGCTCCGCCGCCTGATCGCCGTCGCGACCTATGTCCTGCCGAGCGACGAGGATGCCACCGTGCTCTTTCCCGGTGCAGCCTTCGGCGATCTCGCCCGCGAGCTGATCGCCGGCGGCGCCCGCACCGTGGCGCTGAAGCGCGGCGCGCGAGGATGCGTCGCCATGTCCGCCGGCGGCGCGACCGCGGCGCTGGCCGCGCATCCGGTCGAGGTCGTGGACCCCACCGGCGCCGGCGACTGCTTCTGCGCCACCTTCGTCACCCTGATCGCGGCCGGCCGCGACCTGGGTTCTGCGCTCGCCCATGCCAATGCCGCGGGCGCGCTCGCGGTGCGCAGGCTCGGACCGATGGAGGGCAATTCGACCCTGGCCGAGATAGACGCCCTGCTCGCGGCCGCGCCGTGACGCCGCTCGCGGCAGTCGTCGCCGAGAACCGCGCCGGCGCCGCGCGCGGACTGCCGTCGTGGTGCACCGCGCACCCCGAGACGCTCGGCGCGATCTTCGCCTGCTACACCGGCTGCGACGCGCCGATCCTGGTCGAGGCGACCTGCAATCAAGTCAATCAGACCGGCGGCTACACCGGGATGCAGCCGGCAGATTTCCGGGACTTCGCCCACGGCCTCGCCCGGGACGCCGGCGTGAAGCCGGAGCGGCTGATCCTCGGCGGGGACCACCTCGGCCCGAACCCCTGGCGCGCCGAGCCCGCCGCGGCGGCGATGGACAAGGCCCGCGCGCTGGTCACAGGCTACGTCGAAGCTGGCTTCGACAAGCTCCACCTCGACGCCTCGATGCGCTGCGCCGACGACGACGCCCTGCCCGAGGCCACGATCGCCGCCCGCGCCGCCGAGCTCTGCGCCGTGGCGGAAGCCGCGGCGCGGGGGCGGCCGCTCGCCTATGTCGTCGGCACCGAGGTCCCGGTTCCCGGCGGCGAGACCGCGGCGTCCGGCACGCTCGCGGTCACCCGCCCCGAGGCGCTGCGCCGCACCCTCGCGCTGCACGCGGAGGCCTTCGCCGCGCGCGGGCTCGATGCGGCGTTCGAGCGGGTGATCGGGGTCGTCGCGCAGCCCGGCGTCGATTTCGACAACGACCGGGTCCACGCCTTCGACCCCGCCGCCGCGGCCGACCTGCCCGGCGCGCTCGCGGACCGCCCCGGCCTCGCCTTCGAGGCGCATTCCACCGACTACCAGACGGAGGCGGCCCTGCGCGCGCTGGTCGCGACGAACTTCGCCCTCCTGAAGGTCGGCCCGGAGCTGACTTTCACCTACCGCCGCGCCATGCTAGCCTTGGCGGCGCTCGACCCCGTCGAGCCGTCGCGGCTCGAAGCGGTACTGCGCGCCGAGATGTTCGCCGATCCCGCGCCCTGGCGCGCCCATGTCGCGCCCGGCCCGGACGAGGACGAGGCGCTGATCCACGGCCTGTCGGACCGCGTGCGCTACTACTGGCCCCGCCCTGCGGTCCAGGCGTCGCTCGCCCGGCTCCGGGCCAACATCGCCGCCGCGCGCCCCGACCCGGAGCTCGTCGCCCGCCACACCGGCGCGCCCGTCGCAGCGGAAGGCACGGCCGACCTGCCGCCCCGCGTCGTCCGCCGCATGGTCGGCGAGGTCGTTCGCAAGTATCGCGCCGCCGCGGGCGACGCTGGCTCTGAAAACGTTTGGTAACAAAGATGCACAAAATTAAAGACTTAATGATCGTCCAAGTAACAGGGGCAAAACTCCGGGCATTTCCGACCGGGTTGTCGGATAGCGGTTTGCGACGCGGTTATGGGCGCGCGTTTTGTCGGACGCTCACTCGGAGGTTGGATCAGGGTTGCCGGACGAGTTGCGAAAGGTGGGGAA